>NZ_BROD01000001.1:619615-929423 GCF_024345225.1 Clostridium sp. TW13 | reverse complement strand
ACATTATTATTCCAGCCTCTTTACTTTGAGGTATTGGACCAGGATATCTGTATTCATCCTCATTAACTGCCTCTGGGTTTTCAGCATTATTCTTAGCAGTTATATAGAAATACTTTACTAAAGTTGTTCCATGATGCTGCTGTATTATATCTTTTATACCTGTAGGTATTTTATTCTTTTCTGCAAGCTCAATTCCATCCTTAACATGAGAAACAATAATAAGTGCAGACAAATCTGGTGATATTTTATCATGTGGATTTTCTTTTCCCATTTGATTTTCCTTGAAAAATATAGGTCTTACAGTTTTCCCAACATCATGATAGTATGCTCCGATTCTTGTCAAAATAGGGTTAGCACCAATGTTTTCAGCAGCCATTTCACCTAAATTAGCAACAAGCATGCTATGATGATAAGTTCCTGGAGCTTCCATAAGTATCTTTCTCAACAATGGATTATTAGGATTTGATAACTCTAATAACTTTACATTAGTCATTATATCAAAAGCATTTTCAAAAAAAGATAACGCTCCAATTGCTAAAATACCAGAGAATATTGATCCTAAGGCAGATATTCCAGCTTTAATCAAAACATCCATGTTATTATTGGATAGTAACAATCCCGAAGAAAATGTAATCACACTACAAATTACCGCCATATATATACTTGCATAAAGTATATCATTTCTTTGCTGCATTTTCTTAAGCAATACAGATCCCAAAATAGTACTTAGTACTCCAAGAACCATACTCTCTACATTAAAACCTGTTGCAGCACTTATTAGTAATAAATTACTCATACTTACTACCAACGAAACTTTATAATTAAGCAATAAAGCAAGAAGCATAGGTCCAAAAGCAAAAGGAATTAAAAATGGTGTAGCTATATTTATCCCTCTAGCTAAAACTAACGATAATATATTAATTAAACTAATCAACAGTAACTTACTATTATCTTCATATAATTCCTTATGCTCTTTCTTCAAAAATCCATATTGAAGAATAAATATAGCCAGTATATATACAGCCAAAGCTATATATATAATAAAATTAAATTTAGAATTATTCATTAACCCAATAGAATTTAAAAGCTGAATTTGCCTAGCTGTCACTGGCTCTCCTTCTTTTACTATTATCTGATTCTTCTTTATCAAAACAGGGGATAAATTTTTCATTGCCTCCTTCAACTTTTCATCTGTTTTTTCTTTATCATAAAAAAAGTTAGGTCTAATTTGGGAGTAAGCAATGGCTTTTAGTGTTTCTTTAAGAGATCTGCTGTAATCTAAAGTAGAAATTTTATTGTCAATAATAATCTTAGCAGATTCAATATCACTCTGCTTATCTTCTTCAATAGGTGTGGCATAAACCTTTCCCATAGCCTCAATTAAAATTGACTGTATAGTACCTATATCAGATTTATCCAATGCTAGCAGAGCCATATAACCTTCACTATCAAGCTTAACAATATCTACTTTACTTAGGTCGTCTTTCTTTTTTTTATCATCAGAATTTTGTTGTTTTATGCTAAGTAAATCAGCAAAAAAATTTCTTATATTATCTTCTGAAGTTTTTTGAACATCTTTCTTCAATGTGTACTGAAGTTCTACTTTATCACCAATTTCCTTCTTATATGCGTTAGTAGCCTCCTCATCAACAAATTCTCTAGGTGCCTTAATATCTGTCTTTGGAATTTCTCCTACCTTTAAATCGTATTTTTTAGTTACTAGTGCAGTTGTTAGGATTACATATGCTGCTAAAAATGTGATTACAAATATTAATCCTCTTTTTGTGTTGCTTAAAATACTACTTTTCTTTTTGTGCACCTCTTTCACCCTCTTGCTATTATTTAGACATCTGAAAGTATATAGGTTTATATGTTAATCTATTTGGACTTGCTATTTATCTTCAGATACCTTATTGTTTCAAAGTTATATCCCTTTCAATAACAAAAACAACTTTTAATCTAAGTTTTCCATTGCCTAAATCTTCTTGATTAATTATTTTATCTACTATTTTATCACTTTTTTCAATGTTTTGCTGAACTTCAGCTTGAAGTTTATTTACTGTTTCTTCAATTAATGATTCTTTTGAATCTGTTATAGGCACTTCTTTTTTAGGAAAATATTGAATTTGTTTTATAAAATTATCTTTACTTTCTATTTTATCATAGTCTTGATAAGATTTAGTAGCCTTTTTAAGATAAATTTTCTTTCCTGCTACTTCAATATATAAATCAGTATCTACTTGACCTGTTCTTTCTTTCTTATTTCCAGAAATCTGAATCTCAACTTGTTTTTCTTCATAAGTTTTTGCAATTACAGTACCTTCTGGTTCAACTTCATATCTATGTTCTTCATTACCTTGGGCACCTTCTATTAATAAATCACCTTTCTTAACATAGTCTCCTCTTTTAACCATTGGAGACCCTGAGCTTGAATATATCATGACAATTTCCCCGTCCATTTTTGCCACAATTTCTTTATAATGAGCTACCTGTTCATTATTCTTTTGTAAGTTTCTAGGTGGTGTTATTCTTTCTTGAACTGTCACCTTTAATACTGAACCTTCTATTCTTGCTCTAACCCACATTATATTTTCGTTGCTATCTTCTATTCCTTTTTCTAATTGTTTAATATTGATTTTATCCTTTCTAACCCCTGGCTTAGCCCCTAAAGAATATACTGCCTTTCTTACTTCATACGGAGATAGGAACTTATTATCATCTACCTCAACCCCCCATACAAAACCTGACAAGAAATAAAATATTCCTAAAAACAAAATAATTCCTACTATATAGCTGCTTCTATTTTTAAACTTAATAAGCCATACCACTATTCCTTTTTTATTTTTAATACTAATTTCTCCATGTAATTCTTTAACCATACTCCTAATTTCATTGTAATCTGCATACTTTATTTGCATGCATAAGGTGATCACATCTTTTTTTTCTATTTTTTCTACTCTAATTCCCCTGTTCCACAATAAATTGATTAATCTCTCTGGATTAAACAATTTTATTTCTACGCTTATATATCCTTTCTTCAAAAAATCTAAATACATTATACATCCTCCCTATATGCTATTGATTTAAATTTTCCTCCGATGGTTATAGTTTCTCCTCCCATAAATAATATTTCTAAACCTTCACCAACCAAAGTTATTTTTCCTATACTTGAATTAATTTCTATCTTATTTTTATCAAAGCTTTTTATTCCCTGATGATTTTCAACTGTAATTTCTTCATCTCCTAGTATTTCTATCCTCGGAAAGCCTTTAACCAAATCTCTAGGCAATTCGATTTTTTCAATCATACCATTTTTAATTTTATCTAAATTCATAAAATACCCCCTATAAATAACTGCTTTCATATTAATCTATGAAAAAAATTAAATTTTAGAATTAAAACAAAAAAACTACTGATAAAAATATCAATAGTTTTAATAGCTTAGATTAATATTTATTTTTACGCAGCAAAAAGAGTTCACATAAGTGAACTCTTATTTATTATTTAAGTATTCTTTAACAACATTACTTACTAGTTTGCCATCAGCTCTACCAACAATCTGAGGTCTAACTTCTGCCATAACTTTTCCCATGTCTTTCATGCCACTAGCACCAATTTTATCAGCTGCTTGTTTAACAATATCTTTTATTTCTTCTTCACTTAACTGCTGAGGAAGGTATTCGAGCAAAATTTCTATTTCAGCCTTTGCAGCATCAACTAAATCTTGTCTATTTCCTTTTTCAAATTCAAGCATAGCTTCTCTTCTTTGCTTGACTTCTTTTGATAGAATCTCTATCACTTGTTCATCCTCTAACTTAATACTGTCAGTTTTTTCAACTAATAGTATTGCAGATTTTGCAGTGCTTATTGTTGAAGTTCTAAATTTGTCTTTAGCCTTTAACGCACTCTTCCAATCTTCTTGTAATCTTTCCTTTATTGTTGGCATTACTTTACCTTCTTTCAAATACTAAAATACTATTTGAATTTTCTTTTTCTAGCTGCTTCTGACTTCTTCTTTTTCTTTACACTTGGCTTTTCATAGTGTTCTCTCTTTCTAACTTCTGAAAGAACCCCTGCTCTCGCGCACTTTCTTTTAAATCTTCTTAATGCACTATCAAGTGTTTCATTTTCTCCAACTTTTATTTCTGACATCTTCTCTTCCCTCCCTCCGCTAGCGATACTTCCACTATTGATATAAATCACAGCTGTGGGCTTAATAACACATGGACTATTATACACTAGTAAAATTCAAGCTGTCAAGAATTTCAGCAAATTGATTTAAATTATTTAACCAGGAGGCCAATTCAAGCTTCTTCCCCCTAGTAAATGGAAATGTAGATGATTTACAGTTTGACCACCATCTTTGCCACAGTTATTAACAATTCTATATCCACTATCTGCTATTCCGAGTTCAATAACTATTTTATTTATAGCTTTAAAGATTTGTGAAACTATTTCCAAATTTTCTTCATTTAAATCATTCACACTTTGAATATGCTGCTTTGGTATAACAACTACATGTACAGGTGCTTCTGGACTAATGTCATAGAATGCTAATACATTTTCATCTTCATAGACTTTTTTTGATGGAATTTCACCATTTACTATTTTACAAAATATGCAATCCGACATTCTTTCACCTCCTCACCTATAAAAACATTAGTTTCATTATACCATTATTTAAAATATTATTAAATAATTTTTCCTATTATATTTTCATTTTCCAAAGATATTAATTTAACGTTAACTATTTTTCCTATAATAGAGTTACAATCATGTGGAACTATAACTTTCATATAATTAGTTGTATATCCCTCATAATATCCTACTCTATCATTACATTCTTGTTCAAACAAGACCTTCATATCCCTATTTAAGAACTTCTCCATAAAATCTTTCTCATTTTTATTGCTAAGTGAAATCAAAAGTTTACTTCTCTCATCTTTTTTGTTTCCATCCACTTGTTCTTCCATTGAAGCTGCTTTCGTTCCTGTTCGTGGACTATATTTAAAAACATGAGTCTTAGTAAGTTTAACTTCTTTTAAAAACTCATAAGTATTATTAAATTCTTCATCTGTTTCTCCTGGAAAACCAACAATAACATCTGTAGTAATTGATACATCATCTATATTTTCTCTTAAAAAGTTAACTATATTCCTATATTCATCTGAAGTGTATCTTCTATTCATTCTTTTCAAAGTTTCATTACATCCACTTTGAAGTGAAAGATGATAATGAGGACATAATTTTTTAAAATTAGTTATTTTCTTTACAACTTTTTCTGTAAAAAAGGTAGGGTCTATAGAACCTATTCTTATTCTTTCAATTCCTTCCACCTTTTCAATTTCTTCGATTAAATCAATTAGTCCTATGTTTTCATCAAGATCTGTTCCATAAGAAGCCGTATGAATTCCTGATAATATTATCTCCTTAAATCCATGCTCAGCTAATTTTTTTACTTCTTCTAAAACTTTTTTTGAATCCTTTGAACAAACAGCCCCTCTTGCATAAGGAATAAGGCAATATGAGCAAAATCTATTACATCCATCTTGAATTTTTAAGAAGGCTCTAGTTTTATCTTGAAACTCTTCTATATTTAATTCTTCAAAGGATTTATTTTTAAGCACTTCATTAACTACAACCTGCTTACTACCTTCTTCTTTTGCTTTATTAACCCAGTATAATATATCACCTTTGTTTCTAGTACCTAGAACTACAGAGACTCCTTTTATATCTTTAACTTCATCTGGAGCAATTTGTGAATAGCATCCTACTACTGCTATAACTGCTGCAGAGTTAAGTCTTCTAGCTCTTCCAATAACTTGTCTTGATTTCTTATCTCCCATATTAGTTACAGTACATGTATTAACTACATAAACATCAGCTTTTTCTTCAAATCCTACTACTTCATAACCTTCTCTAATGAATTTTTCTGCCATAGCCTCAGATTCGTATTGATTTACTCTACACCCTAAGGTATAAAATGCCACCTTCATTAAATCGTTCCTCCTAAATCACCAAATTCATACTGCAATAAAGAACTGCATACAAATCCTGCGGTTTCTGTTCTTAGTATTCTGTTTCCCAATGTTATTATCTCAGCACCATTCTCAACAAGTGTGTTTATCTCTTCCTCTTCAAAACCACCTTCTGGTCCTACTACAATGGCAACAGTCTTAATTTCTTTATCTCTATACTTATTAGCAATGTACTTCATACCTTTATTTTCTGCATTTTCATAAGGAACAACTACCAAGTCAAATTCATCTGCCTGTGCTAGCAAATCCTTGAACTCTACTGGTGCTTCTACCCTTGGTACAAGAGTTCTTTTACATTGCTTACAAGCTTCATTAGCTATTCTTTGAAGTCTATCTAACTTCTTAAATTCTCCCTTTAATTTTACATCTACTCTTCCAGTAATAGTTGGGATTATCTTTTTAACACCTAGTTCTGTAGCTTTTTGTACAATCAAATCCATTTTTGCTGCCTTAGGCAAACCTTGAAATAAATATATTTCTATATTACTTTCATTATTGATTTCTAATTTTTCAATTATTTTCACCCTAACAGATTGCTTAGTAATCTCTTCTATATTGCAAAGGAACTCTTCCCCAATATAATTATTCAAAACTATCTTATCGCCTTCTACAAGCCTTACAACCTTATATAGATGCTTTACATCATCACCATATATAAAAGCTTCATCACCTTGAAAATTCTCTGCTTCTGTAAAGAACTTATGCATCTCAGTTTCATCCCTTCTTAAATTTAAGCTTAGATTCATAAATTGTATTCCTGTAACTATAATTCTTTTTATTTAAGCTTAGCTACTATACAATTCCATTCTCCATCCTTATTTACTTCTATAACTTCAAAACCATTTTCCTCTAATTTGTCTATAACCATTTGTCTTCTGTCATGAATTATTCCTGAAGAAATGAATACTCCACCTTTATTTAAAGCCTTCTTAACATCTTCAACAACAAAACATATTATTTCTGCTAAAATATTGGCAACTACTAGATCTGCTTTACCTTCAACCACATCTAATAAGTTACCTTCTAATATCTCTATGTTATCTACTGAGTTAAGTTTTAAATTCTCTTTAGCTGAATCAACTGCAACTGGATCTAAATCTACACCAACTACATGGTTAGCCCCAAGTTTTGCTGCTACTATAGCTAATATTCCTGATCCAGTTCCTATATCAAAAACTACAGTATCCTTGTTAGTATACTTCTCTAATGCAGCTACACACATTCTTGTAGTCTCATGAGTTCCTGTTCCAAAAGCCATGCCTGGATCCAAATCTACTACAACTTCATTAGCTTTAGCCATATATTCTTCCCACATAGGCTTTATAACTATGTTATTACCAATCTTAGTTGGATTGTAATACTTCTTCCAATTGTTCGCCCAATCTTCTTCGTGTATTTTGGCAACTATGACTTTACCTTCTCCTACATCTATACCAAAACTCTTTATTTCTTCAACTTTTTCATTTATGTACTTTTCAATTTGTGCTATATTTTCCTCTTCAGCAAAATATGCTTTAACTACTGCAGCTTTTCCTTTATACTCTAATATGTTTATATCAGCAAAATCCCAAGTTAATGGTCCTTGTTCTCTTGTAGTTATATCTTCTGGATCTTCTATAGCTACCCCCTTACAATCAAGTCCGTAAAAAATACCAGATATAGGTTCTAAAGCCTCACTTTTAGTTATAACTCTTATTTCTATCCAAGTTCCTTCCATTTATATCATCCTTTCAATCTCACATACTTCAATTAATAATTAATTTTACACTTTACCTTTTTCTATGTCTATAGAAATTAATAAAGTGTTCATTATACACTCTAGTGTACTAAATACAATTGGAATTTTTACACATAAAAATAATCTATATATTAAACAAATATAAAGTCCTTGAGATTTCAATAACTCTATCTCAAGGACTTTTCTAAATAGCTCTTTAAATTATGCCCTATTTTACTTTTTATTAAACATATCTTTAAGAGATTTTTTGTGTGCCTTAACTTCTACTGTTTCACCACAAGCTTCCATAAAGTTTGCTAAGGCTTCTTTTTGCTTGTCAGTTAAATTCTTAGGAATATCTACAATTATATTGACGTATTGATCTCCTCTTCCACTAGAATTTACTCTTGGTACACCTTTACCTTTTAACCTCAACATTGTGCCAGATTGAGTCCCTTCTGGAACAGTTATTTTAACATTACCGTCTACAGATGGAACTGTTAATTCTGCTCCTAAAGTAGCCTTGCCTATGCTTACATGCTCATCTATATATAAATCTGTTCCTTTTCTTTTAAATGTCTTAGAATTGGCTACATTTATTCTTATATATAAATCACCTGCTGGTCCTCCATTAACTCCATGTTCTCCTTGTCCTCTTAAAGGCATAACATTACCAGTGTCAACTCCTGCTGGAATATTAACAGTAATCTTCTTGTTCTTTCTTACATGACCTCTTCCTCTACAATCTGGACATGGTGTTTCAATAGTTTTACCTCTTCCACCACACTTATCACAAGTTGAAGTTGAAACAAAATTTCCTAGAGGAGTTTGTCTTTGTACTTTTATTTGACCTGTTCCACCACATTTGCTACAAGTTACAGGACTAGTTCCTGGTTTTGCTCCTGATCCAGAACAAGTAGTACACGTTTCATTTCTTGTAACTGATATTTCTTTTTCAACACCAAAAACAGCTTCTTCAAAAGTTAAATTTAAAGTATATTCAATATCATCGCCTCTTTGAGGTGCATTTCTTCTATTAGAACTGCCACCACCAAAACCGCCTCCAAATATAGTTTCAAAAATATCTCCAAAGCCACCTCCCATATTTGAGAAGTCAAAGCCACCATCAAAACCACCATTAAAATCAGCAGTACCATACTGATCGTATCTTGCTTTCTTTTCAGGATCTGATAATACTTGGTAAGCTTCATTTATTTCTTTGAACTTTTCTTCTGCTTCATCATTACCTTGATTTCTATCTGGATGATATTTTAATGCTTGCTTCTTAAAAGCTCTCTTTATTTCTTCATCACTTGCACCTTTCTCTAGTCCAAGTACCTCATAATAATCTTTACTAGCCATGGGTTCACCACCTATACTTATTTAGAAAAGGGAAGACGTAAATGCCTTCCCTTTGTTATTATAACTAAAACAGTGTTTTACTTCAAATTATTTTTCATCGTCTACTTTAAAATCAGCATCTACTACGTTATCGTCTTTAGGTTGTTGTCCTTGTTGTGCTCCACCCATATTGTTTGGATCAAAACCTGCTGCACCTGGATTTTGTCCTTGTGCATCTGCATACATCTTTGATGATATAGCATAGAATTCTTGAGTTACTTCTTCAGTAGCCTTCTTTATTGCTTCTAGGTCTTCTCCATCTTTAACTTTCTTTAATTCATCAAGCTTAGCTTCTACCTTTGATTTATCTTCAGCTGAAACCTTATCTCCAAGATCAGTTAATGCTTTTTCAGTTTGATAAACCATTTGCTCAGCATTATTCTTTATTTCTATTGATTCTTTTCTCTTCTTATCTTCTTCAGCAAATCTTTCTGCTTCTTTTACTGCCTTATCAATTTCATCATCACTTAAGTTTGTTGAAGCAGTAATTGTGATATTAGCTTCCTTGTTTGTAGCCTTATCAACAGCTGATACCTTAACAATACCGTTAGCATCAATATCAAAAGTTACTTCAATTTGAGGAATTCCTCTTGGAGCTGGCGCAATTCCTGATAAAGTGAATCTTCCTAAACTCTTATTGTCAGCTGCCATTTGTCTTTCACCTTGAACTACGTGAATTTCAACTGAAGTTTGGCTATCAGCTGCAGTAGAGAACACTTGGCTCTTTCTTGTTGGTATAGTTGTATTTCTTTCAATTAATGGAGTTGCAACTCCACCTAAAGTTTCAATTCCTAATGTTAATGGTGTAACATCTAATAATAATACGTCTTTAACTTCTCCAGTTAAAACTCCACCTTGAATTGCTGCTCCAACTGCAACACATTCATCTGGATTTACTCCCTTTGAAGGTTCTTTTCCAGTAAAGCTCTTAACTGCTTCTTGAACTGCTGGTATTCTTGTTGAACCACCAACTAAGATTATTTTATCTATATCGTTTATTGAAAGTCCTGCATCACTTAATGCTTTTCTCATTGGTTCTAAAGTTCTTTGAACTAAATCATGAGTAATTTCATTGAATTTTGCTCTTGTTAATGTTAACTCTATATGCTTTGGACCTGTTGCATCAGCAGTAATAAATGGTAAGTTTATTATAGTTTGATTTGAAGATGATAATTCTATCTTAGCTTTTTCAGCTGCTTCTTTTAATCTTTGTAAAGCCATCTTATCATTTCTTAAATCTATATTGTTCTTAGCTTTGAAATCATCTGCTATGAAATCTATAACCTTTTGGTCAAAGTCATCTCCACCAAGTTTAGTATCTCCATTTGTTGATTTTACTTCGAATACTCCATCACCAAGTTCAAGAATAGATACATCAAAAGTACCACCACCAAGGTCAAATACTAATATTTTGTGAGTTGAATCCATTTTATCAAGACCGTAAGCTAAAGCTGCAGCTGTTGGTTCATTGATTATTCTTAATACATTAAGTCCTGCAATCTTTCCAGCATCTTTTGTTGCCTGTCTTTGGCTATCATTGAAGTAAGCTGGTACTGTAATAACTGCATCTGTTACTTTTTCTCCTAAGTATGCTTCAGCATCTGCCTTTATCTTTTGAAGAACCATAGCTGAAATTTCTTGTGGAGTATGATCTTTTCCATCTATATTAACTTTGAAGTCTGTTCCCATATGTCTCTTTATTGACATTATAGTTTTATCAGGATTAGTAATTGCTTGTCTTTTTGCTACTTGACCAACTAATCTTTCTCCATCTGCTTGGAATGAAACAACTGATGGAGTTGTTCTTGCTCCTTCTGAGTTAGCTATAACGACTGGTTCTCCACCTTCCATTACTGATACACATGAGTTAGTAGTTCCTAAATCTATACCTATTATTTTTGCCATTTTTTATTCCTCCTAATTTTTCCATATTATATATTTAATTTGCAACCTTAACAATTGTAAATCTTAAGACTTTATCAGCTTTTTTATAACCTTTTTGAAACACTTCCACAATGGAATTTTTTCCAAAACTCTCATCTTGCACATGCATAACTGCTTGGTGAAAGTTGGGATCAAACTCGCCTGAAGCATCTATTTCTTCAACTCCTAGCTTTTCAAAAGCACCATGGAATTGTCTAACTGTCATATCAACACCTTGTTTTAAATCTTCAACTGAACCTTCAACAGCTACAGCTCTTTCCAAGTTGTCTAACACTCCAAACATCTCTTTTAATACATCTGCACAAGCATCTGTATATATAGCTTCTTTTTCTTTGGCAGTTCTCTTTCTAAAGTTTTCATATTCTGCATTTAATCTAACAAGTCTATCTTTTAAAGCATTCATTTCATTATTTAGTTTGCTGTTTTCATTTTTAACTTTGAATAATTCTTCAGTTAACTTTTCAAATTTATTCTCTTCAGTTTCAACATTGTTTTCTGTTTCCTCTGATTCAGCTTTTACTTTTTCTTTACAATCCTCATCAGAACAGCAATCACAATTATCTACAGTTTCTTCTTTTTCCTCTATTTCTTCTTTTAAATCTTCATTTTTTTTATCATCCATCGCTTTATCTACACCTCATCTCTATTTCTTTTTGAGTTACTATCTATATTTGTTTATTTTTAATAGTTTCATTTAATTCCTTCATAACCTCAGCCATAATAGAGACTACTTTAGAATAATTTATTCTTCTTGGTCCTATAAGTCCGATAGTGCCAAGCGGCATATCATCAATGAAATAAACTGCTGAAATCACACTACAATTTTGAGCTTCGGGGATGTAATTTTCATCTCCTATCTTAATTGATAGCTCTCCTTTGCTTTCTAATAATTGATTTAAATTTTGCTTATCATCAAACAAATTCAAAATTTCCTTTGCTCTTTCTATATCATTGTATTCTGGGTAATTAAAGATATTTGTAGTACCCTCTGTAAAAACTTCTGATACATCATTACTATTTAAAGTATCATATAACACCTTTATTAATGGATTAAAGATTTCTTCATAGCCTTCTAAATCTCCCCTAAGTGAATTTATAACCTGAAGGTTTATTTCATTTATAGTTAAATTTCTAAGCCTTGAATTTAATATCTCATTAATTCTTGTAAATTCAGTGTTGCTTAATATTTTAGCAACTTTTATAATATTGTTTTTTACACCCCTATCTGTAACAATTACTATTAAAACATTCTTTTCATCAATTGGCATAAGCTGCAATGATTTAATATATGCACTTTGTAGAGAAGGTGTCTTTACTACACAGGTTAACTTTGTTAGTTCTGATAATAAAGAGCTAACTTGTTTAACCATCTTATCTACTTCAAGTAATGCCATATCAACTATTTGATTTTTTATAATTAACTGTTCTTCTAGTGATAGCTTTTGATGTTCCATCAGCTTATCTACGTAGAGCCTATAGCCTTTACTTGATGGTATTCTACCAGCAGAGGTATGAGGCTGCTCCAAATATCCCAACTCTTCTAAGTCTGACATTTCATTTCTAATTGTTGCTGAACTTATTCCAAGATCATATTTTTTAGCGATAGTTCTAGACCCTACTGGCTCTCCAGTAGTTATATAGTCATTAATAATTACTTGTAAGATTTTAATTTTTCTCTCGTCTATAACTAACACCGCCTTTCTGTTAGCACTCACTTCTATTGAGTGCTAATGACTATGTTCTAAATATATTATTTCTTAGCCAATTTGTCAATTTGAATAAAACTGTTTTTTGCATTTATTTTTTTAATTTCTATGGTTATTTTAATTTTTTCTGTAACTTTCTTTATTTTTCTTTTAATATCTCATAATTTCAAAATATTTTATTTAAAATTATACTATTATTATTTTATCTATATAAAAAATTATTCTTAACTACACTTTAACAAAAATATTTAGACACTATTTGAACATTCATTGTTAAACATTAGTATTCTTTTATAAATTCATTAATTCATTTTTATACAAAACAAATTAATTATTAAGCTGTCACTCCTTCTAATGTCACATTTTTAAAATCAATATTTCTCAAAACTTTATTACTATTCAATAAGTGTATAAATAGCTGTTTTATTGCAACACAAAACTGAGTTTCCTTGTTCTTAATATCCCAAACATATAAGTTGAGATAATAATTTACATATTTTGTGGCAACCCCCATGAACTTAGCAGTATATATATTAAAATTCAAACCATTTCTTCTCGCTATTTTATTATCTAACCACTCTCCTGTTTTTGTTTTATGCTTTGTAGATTTATTTAATTCTATCTTAAGCTTACTTTGTTTTGCAAAACTCACATATGCAAAGTTTCTTGCAGTACATAATATTGATTTTGGCTTTACTAACGGGGATAAGATTTTTTTTGCATCTGTACAACTTATATCACTAGTATCTATTCCCCTTATAAATATATTTTCCGAATCATCTATACAACTCATTACTCTTATTCTTTCATTTTCTGGCGTTTCAAATACTGAATACATTAATCTACCCTTTTTCTTTTCTAATGGAACTTTCTTATTACCTTTTAGGTTTTTTCTCATTATAACGTCATCAATTTGAACATGATGATAAAGCTCTTTGGCCATCACTTTATTCTCTATAGCACTAAGTATCTTATGTCGCCACGCAAAAGCTGTTTTAACATTTATTTTTAATTCTTCTGATATTGCTCTTAATGTCATACCTTTAGCCATACAGCCTATATATTCTATCCACATATTTACGTTTTTTTTACTATAACTTAATGGGAATGTTGTAATTTCAGAAAATGTTTTATTGCAAGCTTTGCACAAATATCTTCTATGCTTATTTTCACCAGATTTCATACTCCCATACTTTATAGTATTCTTGCTACCACAGTGTGGGCAACTTGTTATTTCTTTGCTATATTTAAAAAAGTCACTATAGTAACTTATACAATCATTCATATAGTTTTCACTAGCTTCACAGTTATATTGGTTAGTTGAAAATAAGTCTAGGTCTAATTTATTAATCCACACAAGAATCACTCCATTCAGAAAATATGTTCTATTATGATTATTAACTGCGCAAATTAATTATATTCACTCATTTGGAACTTTTTATAAAGGTGATATTATATGTATCAATTTAAATCTGTATAGAACTATTCCATAATAATGTTGGTGGACAAGTTGCAAAAATTCGACACTTTTTTCACCAACATTTAAGTGGAATAGTTCTACATACGTTCTGAATACATATATAACATGTATTCTCTTATATATAAAAAACACTTGTGAATAGTGCAATCCACTACTCACAAGTTAAAATAAAATCACTCATTACATAATTTGAAAATTCTATACCTTTGGGCGTTAATGCTAAAGTATTATCTTTTCGAATCAATAATCCTTCATTTATGTGCTTATTAATAACATCCAAATATACATCATCAATCTTTACTTTGAACTTATCAAAAAATTTTTCTTCATTTATACCTTCTATCATCCTAAGTCCCATAAATATAAACTCTTCCATAGTATCTTCTAATGAATTTTCAACTTTCTCTTCCAATGCTTCAACATTTCTCTCTATTGATTCAATATACTCTTCAATAATTTCTTTGTTCTTATACCTTATTCCATCAATATAGCCAGCTGCTGATGAACCACAACCTAAATATTCTTCCAACCTCCAATAAACAATGTTGTGTCTGCATTGTTTACCTTCCTTAGCAAAATTAGATATCTCATATTGATTATAATTTTTAAACTTCAAAAATTCTATAGTCTTTGAGTACATTAATCTTTCCTCATCTTCAGACGGAAGATTAAGTTTATCCTCATTATATAATTTACAAAAAGGTGTGCCTTCTTCAATAATTAAGCTATAGGCAGATATATGTTCTGGATTCAATTCTGTAACCTTGTTCAAAGTTTCTTCCCAATCTTGCACACTTTGATCTGGCAAAGCAAACATTAAATCAACATTTATATTCTTAAACCCAACTTTTCTAGCAAGTAAAAAATTTTCTTCAAATTCCTTAAAATTATGAATACGTCCAATTGTTTTTAATAAAGTATTTTGTGTTGCCTGAAGTCCAATACTAAGTCTATTTACACCTGCGGTTTTCATAAGCAGTAATTTTTCCTCACTCAAAGTTCCTGGATTGCATTCTACAGTAAACTCTAAATCTTCGGCAAAAGCTAATTTATTGATTGAAGCAAATAGGTTGTTCAATTCTTGTATAGACAAATAGGTGGGAGTTCCCCCACCTATAAAAATAGTCTTTATTTTATATTTACTTGCCTTAAGTTCAATTTCTTTACATAAGGCATCTACATATCTTTGCTTTAAATTATCTTTACCGGAGAATGAAGGAAAGTCACAATACATACACTTATTTTTACAAAAAGGTATATGAATATATAATGAAATTTCTTTCATTTTATCACTCCATTTTCTTATTAATCTACTTTTAAAATACTCATAAAAGCTTCCTGTGGCACCTCTACAGAACCAACCTGTCTCATTCTCTTCTTTCCTTCTTTTTGTTTTTCTAAAAGCTTCTTCTTTCTAGAAATATCTCCACCATAACATTTTGCAAGAACATCTTTTCTCATAGCTTTTACAGTCTCTCTTGCTATTATCTTGCTTCCAATGGTTGCTTGGATTGGAACCTCAAACATTTGTCTAGGGATTATTTCTTTCAATCTTTCACAAATTCCTCTTCCCCTATCATAAGCTCGTTCTCTAGGTACTATCATAGACAACGCATCAACTACATCTCCATTTAAAAGAATATCAAGCTTAATTAAGTCAGACTTTTCATATCCAATCAATTCATAATCTAAGGATGCATAACCCTTAGTTCTAGATTTTAAGGTATCAAAGAAATCATAGACTATTTCATTTAAAGGAATGTGATAGTGAATCACTACTCTTGTTTCCTCAATGTAATCCATATTAATGAACTTACCTCTTCTATCTTGGCAAAGTTCCATTATAGATCCTACATAGTCAGTAGGTGATATAATAGACGCCTTAACCAATGGTTCCTCCATAAAATCTATTTCAGTTGCAGGTGGTAAGTTTGTTGGATTTGTAAGTTCCATTAACGTTCCATCTGTCTTTGTAACCTTATAAATAACTGATGGAGCTGTAGTTATAATATCTAGATTAAATTCTCTTTCAATTCTTTCTTGAATGATTTCCATATGCAATAAACCTAGGAAACCACATCTAAATCCAAATCCTAAGGCTACTGAAGTTTCAGGTTCAAAATTTAAAGCTGCATCATTAATTTGAAGCTTTTCTAAAGCATCTTTTAATTCACCATATTTTGCGCCATCTACAGGATATATACCTGAATAAACCATAGGTATAGCTGGCTTATATCCTGCTAAAGCCTTTTCTGTAGGTCTATCAGCATAAGTTATAGTATCTCCAACTCTGGCATCTCTAACATTCTTTATTGAAGCTGTAATGTATCCAACGTCTCCAGCACTTAATTCAGGCACTGGTAATACATTAGGTGTAAATACTCCTACTTCAACAACCTCATAAATCTTATTAGTCGCCATAAGCTTTATTTTAGTCCCTGGTTTTACTCTTCCATCTATAACTCTAACGTGATTTACAACACCTTTATAGCTGTCATAATATGAATCAAAAATAAGAGCCTTCAATGGAGCTTCTGCATCTCCTGTTGGACAAGGTACCTTTTCAACTACTGCCTCTAAAACATCCTCAATATTAAGTCCTGTTTTTGCTGATATTAATGGTGCATCTGAAGCTTCAATACCTATAACATCTTCTATTTCTGTTTTAATTTCATCAGGTCTAGCACTCGGAAGATCTATTTTGTTTATAACCGGTACTATCTCTAAATCATTATCTAAAGCAAGATAACAATTTGCAAGTGTTTGTGCTTGTATTCCTTGAGTTGCATCTACGACTAACACTGCGCCCTCACATGCTGCAAGACTTCTTGATACCTCATATGTAAAGTCTACATGTCCAGGAGTATCTATTAAATTCAATATATACTCTTGACCATCCTCTCTTTTATATATAAGTCTTGCTGCTTGGGATTTTATTGTTATCCCTCTTTCTTTCTCAAGTTCCATGTTATCTAGAACTTGTGCTTCCATTTCTCTTGCTGTTAATGTTCCTGTTTTCTCTAATAATCTATCTGCTAAAGTTGACTTACCATGATCAATATGAGCTACTATAGAGAAGTTTCTTATATACTTTTGTCTATCTTCTGTCATATCATAACTCTAAACTAAAACTCTATGTTTAGCTTAGAACTCACCCCCATTTTTAAATCTCGTAAAATTATATCATAACTTGCTGGAGAATTGTCAATATGATAAATTTCATCTTAGTCCAAGTTTTGCTTTTATATCTCTTAAGTCTATTTTATAAAGTTTATTATCTAAATCTATATAATACACATCATCTTTATTATACAATTTTATTTGACTTTTATCACTATAAAGTTTTGATACACCTTTTCCAAGTTCAGAACTCAATAAAGATTTATCAACAGATCCGTTTAAACTTTCTAAAGAAGCAGTATTATCGTTTAATACCAAGTTAACCTTTACCAAAGCTCCGAATACTACAAATAAAATAATAAATATACTAAAAATAAACAGTTTCCTTTTCAAAAAAGAACACCCCCTAGAATCTATATCTATAAGGATGTTCATTTACACTAACTTTTATTCACTATTTTCCACCATTTATTACTTCTGCTAATAATCTTGCAATATATTTTGCTGAAGTATTAGCCTCTTGTGGAGAATTCACTTGGGATCCAACTTCAATTAAAATAGAATTTTTACTCAAATTTTGATTAAAAGCATTATTCTTTCCATTCCTATATCCATCTACGCCTCTACAGAATCCTGGGAATAGCTTCATTGATAAATCATTTAATTTATTCATTAAATTCTGATTATCTTTTGCATGTGGATTATTATTAGCAGTAACAAACATTATCTTAGCCATTTTTTCATTATTCAACGTAGTAGTTATTGTATTTTTATCATCTATAGAATCCCTATGAAGATCAATTATTATTTTAAAGTCTCCATATTTCTTAAGATAATTTTTAACTCTATCAGCAGATCTTTCATAACTTTCATCATAAGATGTAGTTATTGATTTGTCATTTATAGCTGATATTCCATACTTCTTTAATTCATCCACTAATGTATCTCCAACACCAACTACACTTATTCCAAAATTCGTGCTGTCATTACATCCATAAGCCTCCATAGTATGACTATGATAAATCAAAACTTCTGGGTTTCCTTCATTTAAATTTTTTACTAACTTTGGATTAAATGCTTTAGATGCAGTGCTATCTTGAACCTCTTGGGTCACTTCTGGATTTACTTTTGTAATACTACTATCATTTAATGTAAAAGAGTTAATGCGAGAATGTCCCTCTTCACTTTCTTCTTTACTAGTATCCTGATTTATTACTTGATTAAAAACTGGTACCTCACACTTAATAATACTGACTGGGTTAAATAATCTATCTTTAAAGAAAGTTACGATACTATTTTCATAATTTGAATCTTGACTATACTCCTCTCTGCTCATATAAGGAATCGTATATTTAATTATATTTTTGCAAACGTTCGTATCAAATGAGCTGCCCAAATTTACAATAGTATTTAACTTAAAAATCGCAATCAATGAAATAGTTATAGGCAGCGTATATACTAAAATTATTTTTAAATTACCTGAAAGTTTATTTTTTATATTTATTTTCAGCATTATATCCCTCCTCATTTTTAATTATATGAGGAGGAAATTCCTAATATGCTAATTCATAAATTTGTTAATATCCTCCATATCCAAATTAGGCTGTAGAGCTTTGTTTATTCCCATTGATATTATTTTAGCAGTAGAATCTATAACTACATCTACTTCTTTAGGCGTAACAATTAAATCCCCTACATGTGGATTTAACACCGATTTTATTAGTGCTGCCTTTTCATTCTTATCAATATCCTTAAGCATATTATAAAATGGTCCTTCTTTGGTAGCCTGAGATATTAATTCATCAATTATTAAATCTATAGAATCATTTACTATAGTAGCTGCATCAACTACTGTTGGCACTCCAATAGCAATAACAGGTACACCTAAACTTTCTCTATTTATTGCCATTCTATGATTGCCAACTCCTGCTCCTGGTGATATTCCTGTATTCCCAACTTGAATTGTTCTATTTATTCTCTCAAGCCTTCTAGAAGCCAACGCATCTATACATATTACTAAAGAAGGCTTTATTCTATCTACAACTGCCTTAATTATCTCCACAGTTTCTATACCAGTTATCCCTAAAACTCCTGGTGCTAAAGCACATACTGGTCTAACTGAATCATCAATTGCATCCGGCATAACCTGTTTCAAATGCCTTGTTATCATTATTTCTTCAGCTACCTTTGGCCCCAATGCATCTGGAGTTACATTCCAATTTCCAAGTCCAACTACCAAAGCTGTCTTATCCTCTTTAACTTCAATTAGATTATCCAAATAATCTGCTAAAACCTGTGATACATCATTCATAATTTCACCATCATAATGAGTGTAATCTGGTATATCTATAGTTATATATTTTCCTACAGGTTTTCCTATTTTCTCAGCTCCTTGTTCTGAAATAACCTCAACTGTGGTTATATTTATATCGTCCTTTTTTTCTTCTTTAAATATTACTCCATCCGCTTCCTTTCTATGTATACTTTTATATATTTCCCTTGCTTCTACTGCTAAATCCGTTCTAACATCTATCATATTCCATCACCTCTTACTATAAAATTCTCTTTTTCTAGTATTTCCTCAAAGGAGAATTTTATTTATTTTTCATAAAAGCCTTGAATAGAGGTTATATAAATGCTATAATAACCCTTGTTGAATATGAACTCGGACGCAGATTTCCCCAAAAACTGCTGAGAACCCTAAAATAACGAAGGGGGTGAAATACCAATGGCAAACATAAAATCAGCTCAAAAGAGAATTAAAGTTACAGCAAATAAGACTTTAAGAAATAAGATGATAAAATCAGCTCTTAAGACAGAAATAAAGAACTTTGAAGCATCTGTTGCTGGTGGCAACAAGGAAGAAGCTAGTACTCTTTTCACAAAGACTGCTAAGACTTTAGACATGGCTGCTACTAAAGGTGTTGTACACAAGAACATGGCTGCTAGAAAGAAATCTAGATTAGCTACAAAGTTAAATGCTATGGCTTAATTGTTGATAAACCGGTCGTTTGACCGGTTATTTATTTTTGTACAAAAATAAATTAAATCCACAAATATAAAACAATACAATGTTTTATATTTGTGGATTTATTTTTACGCTGAACTTACTCCTATTTTTACATTATTGTTACTTTGATCCTATCTCTACTATTTGATAGCTAAATTTAGAAATAATAATTCCATCTCTGTCTTTTTATCTGCAGTTGAGCTTTTCAATTTTTTTTCAGTTTCAATACAAGACTTCATTCCCTCTTGTAATGATTTATATGAAAATTTTCTACTTTGAGCTATTAACTTTTCAACTACAAATAGAGGTCTCCTTATTTCTCTAGAAATAACTTCCTTAGACTTTCTCTCATCAATGCCAACCTTAATCTTAAATAAAAGATTTAATTGTCCTTCAACTAATGATAATATCTTTGTTATTGACTCTCCTCTAAATAAAAGATCATTCATTAAATCGATGGCCTTTTCAGGTCTTTTCAAGCTTATAAATTCAATTAAATCAAAAACATCTTCATCTTCTTTTTTTGGTAATAACAACTTTATATCGTCAAGAGTTATTTCTTTTTCACCTACATAACAAATGAGTTTTTCTATTTCACTTTGAATTATGTTAAAATTATTTTCTATTGAATCACAAAAATATTTAAGTTCGACCTTTTCAATATTTTTACCCTTTTCATCAAAAATACTTTTAACCTTTCTTAAGAATTTTTCTCCTCTTAATTTATCAGCCTTTACTACCTTACAGTTTTTATCTATTGCTTTTAAATTAGTGCTTTTTTCTGCCCTATCCCTTTTATCTTCAAATAAATAGTACATAATAAGAACACAGTGTTCAGGAATATCCTTTAAATATTTTTGCATTTCCTTAAATAAGGACTTAGAAGCACTATCTGCTTTATCCTTTAGAAAATTAGCTCTATAAATTAATACTACTTTCTTTGCTGCCATAAAAGGCATAGTTTCACACGCATCCATTATTGCTGTAAAATTAGTATTCATACCGTCAATCTTCACCAAATTTAATTCCCTAAAGTTTATATCTAAAACTTGATCTATAATCGAAGTAGTATATTCTTTGATTAACATCTCATCAAGTCCAACAAAAGCATATTTATTTTCAATTTTACCTTGCTTCAATTCAGTATCTAACACTTCTAAATCAATCATCTATTTCTAACCTTTCACTCGCTTTTTACTATTATCTTATCTCCTAAAACTAAGGTTCCACCATTACTTTCTAAATTAATTATATCATAAATCCCCTCATTCTCCACAAAATTATCACTCCAGTTAACTCTAGTATATCTATCACCTTCATCTATATATATCTTATTTAACTTACTATCATACAATAAGCTCCTTTTTCCTAACTTAAGGCCACCATTTCCCTCTAAATATTTTTCTTCATTATACTCCAAATTAATATTATTCTTATAACTATCCTTCTTACAAACTAAGGTCTTACAAAAACCTTGTTCAACTAAAATAAATTTAGTATATCTCTCCTTAAAAAAGACTATTTTAGGCTGAAAACTATAATTAATCACCATAAAGTAAACAAGTAACGGAATAGGAGTATATCCAAACTGTTTATATCCCTTCTTATAAAGAACTATAGCTATTGATAGTGAAAAGTAACAGCACACTATAGCTTTAGTACTTTTCAAGAATGGTAATGCTATAATATTCAGCACATTTATAGCTCCTTGTATCACATACAAATTCAAATGTAACACACCACATATACAACGAAATATTATAGTAATCCTAACAAGTACAATTGAAATATTGCCAAGCACCACTATTATTGTAAAGAACGGTGTCAAAATAAGATTTCCCAAAATAAAATTCAGAGAGAAATTTTTTAAAGCTAGTGATACTATAGGAAAAGATAAAATTTGAGCTGCTAATGTTAAACTCACACTATCTCTTATTAGATTAGGAAGTCTATATAATTTATCATTAATTTTTTTATAGAATAGCAATATACTTAATGTTGAAGAATAACTTAAGATAAACCCTAAATCATAAGCATTGTATGGTTTATATAATATAAGTATTAAAGCTGATAATGCTAAGGCTGATATAGCATCATAATTTTTTCTAATTTTCTTTCCTACTTTAAGAACTAGTATCATTAAAAAGGCTCTAATAACCGCTGGTTGAGCTCCTGTAAAAACTACATATACTAATGCTACAAAAGTTGAAATATAAAATCCAAATATGCTCTCTAATATTACATATATAAGGCTCATATGAAACCCTGAAACGCTTATTATATGTACCACCCCATATTCATTCAAAACGTCCTTTTCAGACTTATCTATACCCTTTGTATTACCAAAAGCAACACTTGAAATTATACCTGCTTCTTTTTCTCCCAACACTTGCTTAAAACTGTTATATACATAATCACTATATCCAGTTATTTTACCTGTAAAAGATTGCTTCATTCCTAATATTGAATTTATTTGAACCGTCCCCACAGTCCCCTTTTCTATATTAGTTTCTTTTTTAAAATTGCCTTTAATAGTATACTCATAGCCTTCATTTAATTTTTCTTTACTACTAACTACTACTCTTCTCCCATTTAGTTCTCCTTGAATTTCATAATTGCTGACTTTAGTTATTTCTATCTTAATAATTGATGATTGATTTCTAAAACCATAATAAAAAGCTGTATTCATAAAAGAAACAAAAAACATAATGATTGCAAGCATTAACATTTCTTTGCCTCTATACAGATAAATCAATAAAAAAAATAGTGCAGCTAACAAAGCTGCACCCAAAGTAGATACGGTATACACTGAAAAAGAATAAATCCCCCAAAAAGCAGCAAGACACAAACTAACTAATGGTCTGTTTAACTTCCGCACAAAACCACCTCTTGTCTCCTACTCTCTCCATTTTTTCAATATATATTCAATACAGAAGAAGAAAATTGCCATTATAACTGTTATTATTGCTTCTGTTCTTCCAATGCTATGATTAAACAAATATATTCCTATAAATCCTACTACAATTAATGCAATAATAGAGTAGTTTATAGATATAAATTTATTTCCAGATATTTTTATCTTATTGTTTATCATTGAAGAAGATAATATTGCAAGTATTATTCCCATTCCAAGTATATAGCCATGATTAATTTCAGGCTTTAAGTCTAAAATCAAAATAACTGATATAACCTGAATTACATACCCTGCGATATAATTATAATAATTGATATTTTCCACTTCATCTTGATTATTAATTAATAAAGATTGAGTGAAAAACGGTAAAATAATAGCATTAAGTACTGCTATTTCCCATCCTGATATAGATTTTAAATAACCTAAATTGTACATTGCTGATATCGTTACTAGTTGTAACACCATAAGAGCCATAATGTATTCAATATACAAGCTTATATTTCTAACAAATATTTTTCCGTAAGCAAAAGCTTTAAAAAATCCAGTTAGATAATCTTTTTCAAAATGCATATCTGAAGCTTTTATCACCATATTAGCACAACTTGGCCCTTTAGCTATAGCTAAATCTGATAAACTTAAAATAGGTAAATCATTAATATTTTCACCTAATGTTGCTACCTTATAACCATCATCTATAAATAGTTTTATTATCCTACTCTTAAGTTCAGTATCAACTCTGCAGAATATCTTTATCTTAGGTATAATTTTCATAAGTTCTTCTGAAGATAAGTTTTTAAGTTCCACTCCTGACATAACACCAAACATATCTCTTACTATTCCCAATCTCTTTCCGATAGTAGTTGCAGTTATTTTATTATCATCTGTAAAAAGTATTGGTGTAATCCCCATATTCTTCATGTCATTTATTCTTTCTTTAACTCCTGCAATCATTTTAGCCTGCATACCTATTATAGAAACAAAAACTAGATTACTTTCAAGATTTTCATCATCTGTAGGTTCATACCCAAAACTTCTATAGGCTATTGCTAAAGTTGTTAATCCATTGTTAGACATCTCAAAATCTGCTGCTTTAATCTTGGTTATATCCTCCTGAGTGATCTCTCTTTCAACTCCATCCTTCATGATATGAGTACATTTTTCTAATATCTCATCAACGGCTCCTCTTAAATTTGCTCTATAATTTCTATTATATCTGTTTAAACTTGTCATGATTCTTCTATCTGAATCAAAAGGAATCTCAAAAATTCTTTTTTGAGTTTTATATAAATCCCCACGATATACTTCAAGGCTATAACATAATTTTAATAATGCAATCTCTTGATTGTCTCCTCTAGCCTCATCTTTTTCAGGATTATAAATAGCATTATTACATAGCACTGCTATTTCCATCATTCTTTGCATAGTTAAATCCGACTTTGTCACTTCAGCTGCTCTATTAATTCTATTATTTACATAAACACTCTTAACTTCTAAGTCATTTTTATATACTCCCCCATCCTTAGGGATAAACACCATATTAATTTGAGTTATCTTTTCCATAGAAGTTAATCTATTTAATTCAATATTACCTTTGTTAAAAAACTTGTTTATATATATTAGTCCAATAACTATATTTAAGAAACATGTTAAAGACAATGCTGCACTTATTAAAAAACTTCCTAATTGTATATCTACAGAATTTTTAGCAAAAAACTGTCCTCCAAACAATCCAAGAACAATCCCAGCTATTATTAAGCTGTATATATTTATTTTTCTATTTATTAATTGTATAAAGCCATTACTTTTATTTTTAGTATTAGACATTAATTTTATAACATTACCAATTTCTGTACTAACTCCTGTTGCTACTACTATACCATATCCGCTGCCACTAACAACGTTTGTCCCTCTAAAAAGCATATTTCTTATTTCTGTGAAAGATGTTACATTCTCTTCTACCCTAGCAGAATACTTTTCCACAATGAACTTTTCTCCAGTAATATTCTTTTCATAGGTTTTAATATTTTCACTTTCCACTATTCTTAT
Organism: Clostridium sp. TW13; assembly: GCF_024345225.1. Taxonomy (NCBI): domain Bacteria; kingdom Bacillati; phylum Bacillota; class Clostridia; order Eubacteriales; family Clostridiaceae; genus Inconstantimicrobium; species Inconstantimicrobium mannanitabidum. Next base: position 904,047 of record NZ_BROD01000001.1, on the reverse strand, counting down.
ATCCGCAGCTACTGTGGAATTTTCTTCAATTCTTACTATGTCTCCTACAACTAATTCTTCTGCTTTTAATACTTTCGTATGTCCATCCCTTATAACTCTAACTGGAATTTCATTTAAATTCCTAAATGATTTATATTGTTTTATTTCTTTTATTTTAGGGTATAGCTTCATTACTAATAAGCCTATATATAAAATAATAACTATAGAGACTTCGATAAACTTTCTATTTACTAATAAAAAAATTATTCCTACTATATAAAATATTACCCAAGGAGTAAAAAGAACTTTAACTATATTTTTAATCTCATCTTCTATATTTATATCAAGTTTGTTGTCACCGTAATTTTGTTTTCTATCCTCTACTTCTGCCTCCTTAATCCCCTTATATATATCACTATCTAGCATCGAAACTACCTTATACCAAGATAAATTGTACCACTTCACTAAATTCACTTCTCCTCATGTATATAAAATCACAACTTACAGTCCAATTAATTATCGAACTGTAACTTGTGAACTTGATAAACAATTGCATAATTATCTATTTTTTGGTCTTAGGATTAAAAATCACTGCCATAATATATCCGAAAAATATTGATGCAGTTATGCCTCCTGCTGCCCCTTTGATACCTCCTGTAAATGCGCCTAGCAACCCTTTTTCTGTAACTTCTTTTTTTACAGCCTTTGCAAGACCATTTCCAAAGCTAGGTAAAGGCACTGTTGCACCTGCTCCACCTATATCCACTAGCTTATCATATATGCCAAAAGCTCCAAGTATAACACCTAAAGTAACAAACATAACTAAAATTCTTGCTGGAGTCAATTTTGTTTTATCCATTAGTATTTGGGCTATTAAGCATATAGTTCCACCTACAATAAAAGCCATTATATATGATTTCATATTTTCTCCTTCTTTCATTACATTATAAATTAAAAAGCTATATAAATTCAATGGAAACTGCATGAGCAATTCCAGGTATTGATTCACCTTGAAGAGAAGAAGTTGGACTCATCAATGCACCTGTGGATAGTAGAAGCATTTTACTTATCTCTCCTTTCATAAGTTTCTTATAATAATATCCACAATTTACTACTGCTGAACAACCGCAGCCACTTCCACCTGACTTAGTTTCCTGCTTCTCATTATCAAAAATTATAGCTCCACAATCTTCATAGACCTTACTGACATCATAACCATATTCCTTCAAAAGATCGGTAGTTATCTTTTTTCCTACAAGTCCAAGGTCTCCTGTACAAATTACATCATAATAATCAGGGGTTCTTCCAGTATCCTCTAAATGCTTATATATAGTATCTACAGCTGCTGGTGCCATAGCTGCTCCCATATTATCTGCACTAGTAATTCCATAATCTTTTACTATACCTGTAGTCACATGAGTAACAGATGGATAATTCCCTTCCTTTCCAAGTAACATAGCACCTGCGCCAGTAACAGTCCATTGAGAAGCTTCTGCTCTTTGTGAACCATACTCTAATGGAAATCTAAACTGCCTCTCTGCTGAGCTAAAATGTGATGAAGTACTTGCAATTATGTAATCTGCATATCCACCATCCATGAGAAGAGAAGCTAAACTTAATGATTCTGCCATTGTTGAGCATGCTCCATAAAGTCCAAAAAAAGGTATCTTAAGATCTCTTGCAGCATAGTTTGAAGATATAATTTGATTTAATAAATCCCCTGCTAAAAGATAATCTATATCTGATTCGGACAAATTGGCTTTTTTAATTGTTTCACTTATAGCTGTATACATAATAGAGCTTTCTGCCTTTTCATAACTATCCTTTCCATTAGTATCATCTTGAAGAATAATATCAAAACTATCCTTCAATGGACCTTGCCCCTCCTTAGGTCCAACTACACTAGTTGTAGCTATAATCTTTGGCGGATGTTCTAACTTTACTGTCTGACTTCCTATTTTTTTAGTACTCATAAAATTTCACCCCTTCTACATGTTCAATATCCAATATATTATTCCAATAATAACGGAACTTCCAATCCCATATACTAATACTGGACCTGCTATATTAAACATTTTTGCTGCCACACCAAATACAAATCCTTCTTTTTTATATTCTATGGCAGGCGAAACTACAGCATTAGCAAAACCTGTAATTGGCACTACAGTACCTGCTCCCGCAAATGAAGCTATTTTATCATAAGCTCCAATTCCTGTGAGAAGTGCCCCCAAAAATACCATTATTATAGGCACAGCATTACTTACATCCTCTTTAGGCAAGCCGTAAGCTGTAAGTAAATTCACTAAAAATTGTCCTACATCGCAGATTAAACCACCTACAATAAATGCACTTATGCAATGTTTAAAAAGGTCCGGTTTAGGTTCTTCTGTTTGTGCAAGCTTATCAAATTTTCTTTTTACTTTGTCTTCTTTAGTAGTCATAAATTGTATCACCATCCTATGTTACATTAGCTAATTTGTACTATATTATTTGTAATTATTAATAAAAATATTACTATTCACATATTTTATAAATTTAAATGCGACTATTAACAATTTATAGTAATTATTTTCACACATAATTAATAAATATAATGTAAGAAGAAATCCTGGAGGCTTATACATGCACAGAGACAGAAGAGATTTAGAAAAAATATTATCGGCTGTTATTAACAAGTTAAATGACAACAAGGAATTTTCATCAAAAGTAATAAATAATTTATTAAATAAAATAGAATTCAAAAAAATTAATTCTATTTTTAATCTCTCAGTAATTGATTGCTTTAATATTTCTACTGAGGAACTTTGTTTAATAACTTTTGAAGTAAGGAAGAGCATCCTTTCTCTATCAGATCTAAATTATAGAGTTGATAAAAAATATCTCTTAGAGTTTGTAAAACAGAGTGAGCTTAATCTCTGGTTTGAAGATAAAGAAATAGCAGCTAGTAAAAAATTGTTCATATCTTATGACTAGGTTTTGTTTTTAGCACTTTTTGGGGGGAACTATGAAAGGATATAATTATGACCAAATGATTTCAAATAAATTAAACTTTTTAGAGGCTGCTAAAAATGATTATTCTGTAGGAACTCTAAAAACTATTCAAACTCTTTTCCATAAAGTAGAGAAATTTGAAGAACTCTTCAACAAGGATTTATGTGATTTTAATATCCTTGAATTGAAAACTTTTCTTGCTAGTTTAAGAAGCAGTAAAACAACAGTCATCTCCAGTAATGTAAGTCGAATTCGTGCTTATACGGATTATGCCAAGAAAAACAATTTAACTAATATTGCTACCCCTGGTGTAGATCTAATAAGCAACAATGACTTTGATGAAATACTATTTCATGCTAAATATGAAGGTAAATTTGTCACATATACTGAATTGTTTAGTATAGTTGATAAACTTAAAAATTATCAAGATAAGGTTATTCTTGTTCTTGCATGGAATGGTATTATGGGAGAAGGATATAAGGACATGCTTTCATTAAAAGCAACTCAGTTCAATTATAAGACTGCTACTATTAAATTAGCTAATCATAACATTAAACTTGATGATAAATCCTGTGATATAATCAACAGAGCAATAAGCGAATGTAAATATTTAACCTACAAAGATGGTAAAGATTTTAAAACTTTAAATGAGGACAGCCCTTATATAATTAAAGGAAGAAAATATGATAATTACACAGGTGAAATAAATCCTCCACTAAAGGAAAATGCAATCAAAAGAAGAATGATGATGTTCAAAAAAATTCTTGGTGTCCAGTATATATCTAACAAATCAATTTGGCTCTCAGGAATAGCTTGGCGTTTGATTGAATTAGAAAGACAAAGCAATAAGGTTTTTACATTAAATAATATCATGGAATATCTGTATATGCATGACTATAGGAGTAATCCATCTGATATTAAAGGCATTATGAAATTATTAAAATTGAAGATTGAACAAGAAAATCAATTATAATTGTTACTCAACACAAGGGCTCTTGATAGGTTTGATTATGCATCTCTATTAAGAGGCCTATTTCTTTTATTTAAAAATAGATTATATAAAATCATTTTAAAACTGAATTGATATACTATTTTACTCCTTATAAATTTACCTAATACTTGCGAAAAATATAAAATAACAAGGCGCAAGACAACTTCCAAATTATAACACATGCATATCTACAATCTATTATCAATTATCTCTATAGAACTATTCCATAATAATGTTGGTGATAATGTTGATGGACAAGCCACAAAAATTCGACATTTTTCTACCAACATTTAAGTGGAATAGTTCTATATGAATCTTTATAAACATACTCGACATACATTCTAATCATATAAAATCTAAGAAACATTGTTCATCAAACTTTAACTTGTAAATAAAATATAAGAGAAACTAGTTACAAAGTACGATTTAAAATTCACTGTAATCATAAGTAAGCAATAACAGATAACTACACGTTCCTTCACTTTAAGGCAAAAAAAATAACTGAAAATCCTGTTTTCAGCTATTAAACTCTCTATATTTATTCTTCTTTACCAATCTGCATACTATCTCTTATTTGACCAAGTACCTTCTTTTCTATTCTTGATACCTGCACTTGACTTATTCCTAATAGCTTTGCAACTTGAATTTGGGTTTTATCCTTGAAATATCTTAACATAATTATTTGCCTTGGAACTGCTTCTAATTTATTTAAAGCTTGCTTCAATGCAATTTTATCAATTAAATCTGAACTTTCATCTGCAACCTGAGTAATTTTATCAATAAGTAATACTGGCGCACCATCATCCTGATGTACCGTATCATATAAATACTGTATACCCATAGAAGATTCCATAGCAAATAAAATATCTTCTTTATTTACCCCAGAATATTGTGCTAATTCTTCCACAGTAGGTTCTCTATTTAAACTTTTTGCTAATTCCTCTTTTGAGAAATGAAGCTGTTTTGCAAGACTCTTTGTGTTTCGGCTAACTTTTATTATTCCGTCATCCCTTAAAAAACGTTTTATCTCACCCATAATCATTGGAACAGCATAAGTTGAAAACTTTACATTAAAGTCTGCATTAAAATTTTGAATAGCTTTAATTAAACCAATAGATCCAATTTGATAGAGGTCCTCATATTCGTATCCTCTATTTATAAACTTCTTGCTTATTGATGACACCAGCGGTAAATTCAATTCAATAAGTTGATCCATTGCCTGCTTATCACCGGATTTAGCCAATTCTAGCAATCTACCATTATCTTCATAGCTTAACCCCTCTTTTTTTAAATTATCTATACCCATATTCTCACCTAACTAATAGCCTTAAATATTTTCTTCATTACCACCTTAGTTCCTTTGTTCTTTTCACTAAATACCTCAACCTCATCCATAAAAGTTTCCATCATGGTAAATCCCATACCTGATCTCTCTAAATCTGGCCTTGAAGTATATAGTGGTTCCCTTGCTTCTTCTATATTACTTATTCCTACACCACTATCCTCAACTACTACAGTAACTGTTCTTCCTTCTATACAGCACAAAATAGCCACAGTATTTTCTGGCTTATTCTCATATCCATGTATTATGGAATTTGTAACAGCTTCTGAGACAGCTGTTTTTATATCTGTTATTTCATCCATTGTTGGATCTAATTGTGCTACAAAGGATGCAACAGCAACTCTGGCAAAAGCTTCGTTCTCAGATTTACTTAAAAATTCTATTTTCATCTTATTATCTATCATAAATATTCCCTCCGCTAAACACACTTAATAGCCTCATCTATATTGTCATAATCTTTGATTACTTTAAACATACCTGATAATTCAAAAACTCTTTTTACTCCTTTATTCAATGCTACCACAACTAAATTGCCTTTTTTTACAGCTATCTTTTTATATCTACCAAGAACCATACCAATTCCAGAGCTATCCATAAATCCAACAGATGAAAAATCTAAAATTATTTTGTTTACATTTTCTCTATCTATTCTATCATCTATCTTTATTCTAACTTCTTCTGCACTATGATGATCTAGCTCTCCTATCATTGTAACTATAATAACATCTGATACTTTAGAAAATTTTAAATACATATGCCTACTCTAAGTTTTACCTTATGAGTAATTCACCTCCCTGTCCTGTTTTTCAATATTTTACCATATAATCCTATATAAGGTCAACTGTTTTTGACAAAAATATCCTATGTAGTGTTTTATAGAAAACTCTACATAGGATATTACTTACCTATTACCTTCCTATTACTTACTTATTACATGTCAACTATCAATGCTTACCTATTATGCCTTATCTCTTACCTCTTAACTACTAATTATTGTTTACTCCCTATTGTTTCTTATCTGAAAATAAATCCATCTGTTCTTTAATTTTTCTTGTCAAATCCTTAATTTCTATTTTATTCTCTAGCATCATCACATCAATAGCATCATATATGCTATCCATACAGTAAATTTTAAAATCACCTTTATTTATTGCTTCTTCAATTTTAGGAGGAAGTATTAACTCGTCTATATTAGTAGACGGAATTAATACTCCTTTACCAATGCAATCTCCTAATTCTTCACAAACATTATAGAATCCTTCAATTTTTTCACTTACACCACCTATTGGTTGAATATCTCCAAATTGATTTATAGAACCAGTAACTGCTATATTTTGGTTTATAGGTACCTTACTTAAAGCTGATAGCATACAAAGTACTTCGGCTACAGAAGCACTATCACCTTCTATCTTTCCATAAGTTTGCTCAAAACTCAAATTGAAATCCACCGAAATTTTGCAATAAGACTCTATAAACATACTAAGCAATGAAGTCAAAATATTAATTGATTTTTCATGGATATGTCCGCTTAAATTATTTTCCTTTTGAAAATCTATTACCTTTCCATCTCCCTTAGTACAAATGCAGGTAATTCTTATTGGTTTTCCAAACATATAATATCCTGTATCAATGACTGACAATCCATTTATACTGCCAACAATATGAGAATTAATGTTTATATTTATTTTTTTATCTTTATACATTTCTAATATTTCTCTCTCTTCAATACCCTTTTTAGTGCAAAAATCTAAAACATTATCTTGGGTTATAGAAGCTTGATTTTTGCTTAAAGCTGAGTCATTAGATAATAATAAAAGTTTTTCTATTTCTAGTCCATCAAAAACAACCTTTTTCTTACTTCCAGACTTCCTGGCTAGATATTTAGCTATCTCTACTATGGCCCCTTCTTCAATTGGTAACAAATCATTATTTTTTGCTACCTCAAGCACATATGCTCTTAATTTAGAAGCTGAGTTTGCATAGCTAATAATAGGATCATACTCCACATTTAATTTGAAAATTCTTTTAAATTCTTCATCATAGGAATACAATAAATCATATATTTTATAATCACCAATCAATATAATCTTTGTGTTAATTTCAATAGGTTTTGTCCTTAATGTGTTTAAAGTAAGCAGTTCTAAGTAGCCACGATTATAATCAAAATTCAATTTTCCTGTTGATAATATTTTTCTCATTCCTTGGTAGCTACCTGCATTATTGAGTAATGAGTTAGCATCTATTATCAAAAAACCTTCATTGGCCTTTAATATTGATCCTGCTTTTATTAATGTCATATCTGTTACATAAGTTCCCTTATGTGCTTCATATTCTATTTCACCAATTAAATTTTGTAAATTGGGGTCCTCTTCATATATAATCCTTGGAACAGCATTATCCTTGTTATCAACCAATACATTTATATTATATTTGTCAAAAATAATACCAAGTTCCTCTTCTTCCTCTTCATAATTCATGTTATAAACTTCCACTGAACTCTCTTCTATAAAATTGCACATTAATTGAATATACTCTATTATCTCTTCCTCATCACTGAATAAATTCTTAAATTCTTTTTTTATTTCTTCAGTTTCTTTAGATAGATTTGTGATAAGAATTTTCTTAAGCTTCTCTACTGCATCTACCTCTATAACTTTTAGCTTATCTAAAATATTTTTAGCTTCTTCCTTTAACTTACTGGCTTTTTCGATAATGCCATCCTTTTCTTCATTCTTTAATTCATCATACTCCTTTTCTGTCATAGCCATTTCGTTTTCTTTTAAAGGGATAAAGGCTACTCCACTAGAGGTAGTCTTAATACTAAACCCCTGCTTTTCTGCTAAATCCTCTAACGTTTCCATTGATGAATTTCTTGCACGTTGAAGCTCCTCTATAATATTTTCTTTATCAATATCTGAAGATGAATTATAAAAATCAAATAATTTTTCCCGATAAATATCCTTAATTTTATTTACCATATCTTGAACTTCTTTTCCTCTGCCATTACCTACAAACAACGGAGCAGGTTCTCTCTCCTCTTCATAAGTTACATACAAAATATCTTTAGGAGCATGTCTTAATTTTATTTTTTCTTCTAGATAGTTGATAATTACACCAAGCTTTTCTTTAGAAAGGCTATCTACTATATATAAATTGTACCCTTCTTTTTTAATGTTGAACATCCTACTAATTTCCTCATATATATTCTGCATATTGGGAATATAAGTTTCTTTACCTTCTTCAAGCCCTTTATTTATATCTAATTTAGGAAAATCAAATATAACTTGAGCTGGAGTTAACTCTTTAATCATATTAACACCCACAAGCAAGAAAAGTATCCTTTCCTCCTTAAGAGTTTCCCTCCCTCTTTTTATAGAATTATATTATATTAATATTCTTAATGGGTAGGGATAGATAATCTATTTTCAAAAATTTATTCAAACTTTTTATCTGCTTTATTAGAATATTTTTCATACCCATGTTATTAAAAAACTAAAAAATAAAAGTCCTAGAATTGCTCATGAATATACAAATACAAATCTGTATATTTACGTAGCATCCTAGGACTTAAGGCATCTTCAAAAATAAAATTATTTAATTAGATTAGTAGTTTTCAGTACTTACTCCACCTTCAACTATGGCTATTGAAGCAGAAGCACCAATTCTTGTGGCTCCATTATTTATTACAGCCTCAGCATCCTTATAAGATCTAACTCCACCAGATGCTTTTACCCCTAAATCAGGTCCCACAGTTTCTCTCATAAGCTTAATATCTTCTGGAGTTGAACCACCAGTTGAGAAGCCTGTTGAAGTTTTAACAAAATCAGCACCTGCTTCTTTTGCTAGCTTACATGCTATAACTTTTTCTTCATCTGTTAAAAGACAAGTCTCAATTATAACCTTTGTAAGCGCTTTACCTTTTGCTGCATCAACTACAGCCTTTATATCATTCTTTACATATTCATAATCTTTATCTTTAAGCTTTCCTATGTTAATAACCATATCAACTTCATCAGCACCATTGCTTATAGCATCTGTTACTTCAAAAGCTTTAACCTTTGATGTATTAGCTCCCAAAGGGAATCCTATAACTGTACATACCTTTACAGTACTTGCTTTAAGTAATTCTGCTGCTAAAGCAACATTTGCTGGATTTATGCAAACTGATGCAAATTCATATTTTAATGCCTCTTCACATACAGTTCTTACTGCACTTTCAGTAGCTTCTGCCTTAAGTATTGTATGATCAATCATACCTGCTAACTTCTTCTTATCCATATGTCCGTCCTCCTAAATTTAGTTGCATTTTAGGCATTCCAAAGGAGATGCCTTGTATTCAATTTATTATAATTCATGAGAAATCTAAATGCAATTCCTTTAAGTTACTCTTGATTTATACTTCCCCAATAGAATAAGTTCTCTAGAAATATAAAAACACTTAAAAATAGTCCTGTTAATGAAAAATTCATAAACAAATATATTAATATAGATAAGATTATTCCTGATGGTACCAAAGCATCCTCAAAAAAACTGATATTAAATGAGGCAATAGTAACAAAAATTAAATAAATTACTCCTACAATTGAAAGCATAAATCCTTGAAACTTAGTAACAAACAGTTCTTGTAGAACTGGGATCTTTAAATCAATATAAAAATAAGATAAAGAAACAAAAACTGCAGATATATATAATAGAACAAGGTTAACAGCTTGCATTAAGCTCTTTTTTCTTTTTTCTTTTTTCTTTTTTTTCTGTTGCTTCTGCCCTTTTCCTTTATTCTTAGTAATAAGTCTTCTCTCCCTTCCATGGGTAACCTGCTAGATAATATTCTACATCAATAAACAGTACAGTTTATCCAAATATGTAGTTTATTTATTGGCACATACACTATATCTACTTAAAATTTAATTTACTGATGATAATAGTGAATTAGTTTGCCCTTCTATTTCATCATTAATGCATACAGCTATAATCGAATTTAAAATAACCTTATTAATTTTTCTGTCATTAAGTACAGTTATTATTGCTAATATACATTTAAATGATTTATCCATAAAAAAATTATATTGATGAAATTGACTTAAGTATTCGATTGCAACTTCCACTTCGCTCAATAATTCATTAGTATCTTTTATAAACAATGTAGCTATTCCTATAACGGTCATATAGTGATTTGGAATTTGATATCCTATTTTTTCACAGCCATAAATTATGGCTCTTACTCTATCTAAATTACTCTCACATTCTTTTCTATCCATAGTTAATGCATTTGCCAATGCTTGAGCTCTATTATTGCTAGTGTATTCTTGTCCCTTTTTTAAATTTTTCAATATATAATCTAGAGTAGATTTATACTCTAACGGAGATAAATTTGCAATTGCCAAAAAAACACATACTAAATAGTCATCACTTGATGTAATATTGGAATAATTTTTTTTGATAAAATTATAAAACCCAATAACTCTTCGCAATACATCTTCTTTATCTTCTTCATCTCCTATAGATTTTGCCAATACCCAAGAAGACATAACTAGATATGTTCCCTCTCTAAATCCTGCTGAACGTAAATGTTCTTCCCAAAAAGCTACTTTCTCAAAGACATTATTCCAATCCTCTTCAACAGATAATAATATTGACAACATATATAAGGAGTTACCTCTAAAGCTAGAAAACCATGGAGTTTTACTACTTATATGTTTTCTTATATCCTTAATAAATTTATAATCTAGCTCCTTATCTATATCTGAATACACTATAGATGTAAAATTATTAATAAGATTTCCGTCATATCTTAAGTTTTCTTCTGCATATTCATAGGCCGCAGCCAATTTATCTACTTTATTTTTTAAAGTTTTGTACATCATTCTCCACCCCCAAGATGTAGTTTTAAATACCCTTTAATAAGATTTTAATAAAATTATGTGAAGATTTCAATTAATTTTATGTGATATTTTTGTGAATATCTCTAAAACTCCTATTACATTATACCATATAAAGCCAAGCTACTCGAACCATAATCCTTGCTGCTACATATTTTATAAATAATATAATTTGTAATTTCATAATATTATTAATTAATAAAAAGTATATAATTATTTAAATATCTCTATACATACGTATTACTATTATGCTTATAATTTGTATGTAGAACTATTCCACTTAAATGTTGGTGAGAAAATTGTCGAATTTTTGTAGCTTGTCTATAAAGTCCACCAACATTATTATGGAATAGTTACATACAGATAATAAAATACCTCTATATAGGCAATGTTACCCTATGCCATACAATACAAGTATTTTGATAAAATCCAAATCTAATAATTTACAACAAAGTAGTTTGATACAATATATTAATACTTTCTCTATCAACAACTTTAAGTTCTTGTATTGATTGAAGGATGGTTTTTATAGCTAGATCTTTAAGACCATTTTTATTATATATCTTTCCTAAATTAATTAAAACCTGGTCACTATTAATTTTATTTAATATATCTACACTATCATTAAAAAGATCATATTCTTTAACTTTCAATAATTTATCCAAGAATGAAACTGCTGTCTGTAAAACTAAACCAGCATCTTCATCACCTGTTAATACATCTTCACATAACTTTGCATGCAAACAATATATTTGTCTATATATTTTATATATTTCGTTCACCTGCTTTTCTTTTATCAAATTTAATACTGAAGTTATATCTTTATCACTTTGAAGTAAAGCTATGATAACTAGATACTGCAAGCTTTCTGTTCTTATATTAGCTAAAATGTTTTCTGTGTCATGAAAATTTTCTACCTGCATGAAGCCTTCATAAGCCATATGGTACTTTTTCTTATAAAAATGTACTTTAGCTTTTAAAAACAAACCATCTACATTGCTGTTTTCTTTATCTAATATCTTATCTGCATACAATTCTGCAATATCATAAAAATCCAAATTTATCAATATATCTGTTAATAAAATCAGATTTGGTACATATTCTTTTGCTGAAAAATATCTTAGCAACATATCTGATACTATATTCCCATCTTTATATTGTTTCTTTACTATACTTCCTATTGTATATAGAATATAATACGCATCTTTGTTGGAATTAAGCGCTTTATTATAAAAGTCAATTGCCTTATCATAATCACTTACACTCTCATATAACTCTCCCAAAGCAATATATGGTTTGAAGCTACAGCAATCACTTAAGAACTTTAAGTAACTAGGCGGTTCACCCATCTCTATACACTTGTTAAAAGAATCTATGGCTAGGGTTACCATGTTGCACTCAAAATAAACTGTTCCTTTTAAATACTCAAAATCTGTAGATTTAGGGTACTGGTTCAAAGCTTGATTAGCAGCTGTTATTGCTTCTTCATATCTCTTTAACTGCATTAAACAAGTAAGACGTCTATAAAATAGATGAGGCGCATAAGGTTGATTAACATCTGCATAATTCATAGCTTTATTATAAATTTTCAAAGCCTCATTTATATCTTGTTTTGCAAGATACTCATTCCCCAAATTAAATAAATAGAATGCATTTTCTGGTTCTAACTCTAATTGCTTAAGAATAATTGGAATATTCCTGTCACGTTTTTTCTTTTCATTTATTACAGAATTTAAATAGCCATAATGCTTTATTACTATATCACTTACAGCAAAAAGTCCTACTATCTCTTTCTTATCTTTTCTGACTATCTGTTCGTGTATTTCTCCTTTAAAATTGTATTTACCATTATTTCTTAACAACCTAAAGGCATTATGCACTGTATACTCAGAAGAAATATCATTTCCAGTATAATTGTATACAACAAAATTACAACCATCCAATGAAGTTTTATTAATAAAATTTAATATCTTTTCACAACCATCTTCTATAACTTCTTCATCTGCATCTAAAAGCAAAACCCAATCACTACTCGCTTTACTTATGGCAAAATTCCTTGCTTCAGCAAAATTATCATTCCACTCATAGCTATAAACCTTAGCTGAGTATCCCTTAGCAATTTCTACAGTTTTATCTGTTGAACCAGTATCTACAATAATAATTTCACTTATAATTTTCCGTACACTATCTATACACTTTGATAAAAACTTTTCTTCATTTTTTACAATCATGCATAAACTTAAGGTTTTATTCTTATTTATCAATATCCACCACCTCCATCCTTAAATTTCAGTAAAAAGGGGTTAATTCCAAAAAGTTTGAAATAGCCCCATTATTTTTATTTGCATGCTCAATTTTATCTATTTATACCTGTAACACGCTTACTAAACTTTCACTATGCTTGACCATTATAATATGCTGTTACATTGCTTGATGAAGAACCCATTGCATATTGTAATCTTGCATAGTGTGCAAATGGCTGTATAGGAATCATTTTGCTACCATTTCCAGCTATAGCTACATTAGTGAAGTTAGGATCACTAATATAATCTCCATCAGTAGTAGTTGGGCTTAGCTGCAAAGATAAAGTTATTGTTGTAGCACTTAGATTGTATATAAACATTGATGCAGTACTTATTTGAGATATATCTGTGCCGTCAAGTAAAACACCTGTACCTGTAATTGATTGATTAGTTACTGTATTTGAAACAAAGTTATTTCCTGTTATCACAGTATTTACTGTGTTTCCTACAGTTACTGTATTTCCAACAGTAACTGTACCTGCTACAGTCACTGTGCTTGATACCGCTGCTACGGTTACTGTTCCTTCCACTGGCAATGTTGCTGTTGCAGCTACTGTTACTGTATTTCCTACGGTTACTGTTCCCGCCACAGTCACTGTGCTTGATATTGCTGCTACTGTTACTGTTCCTTCCACTGGCAATGTTGCTGTTGCAGCTACTGTTACTGTATTTCCTACGGTTACTGTGCCTGCTACAGTCACTGTGCTTGATACTGCTGCTACTGTTACTGTTCCCTCTACTGGTAATGTTGCTGTTGCAGCTACTGTTACTGTATTTCCTACAGTTACTGTGCCTGCCACTGTTACTGTGTTTCCTACTGTGACTGTACCATCTACTGTACCAGCAATAGATAACCTACTCTGCCCATCTACTTTTAATGGTTGGGCATTTCCAGAAGAATCTTGAGCATAAACTGTGGTGTTAAAATCTGATGCCACTTTATTAAAAATCAAATTGTTCATCTTACGATTTCCTCCAAAAGTTATTTGTTTCCTATAAACTATATTATGTATAGACTTATGTGAGCGTTACATTATAGATAATCAGTTTAAAGAAAGATATATTAACCATTTGAATATCTGAAACATAATTTATATATAAATGTATGAAACATAAGATAAAAATCATTAATTGAATTTATGAAAAGAGGTGTAGTAATTATGATGTCTTCAAATTTAAATCAATATTTACGGAGTATATATAGTGACAATCCTTCAGTAAACTTTAGACTTGTAAATTACGAGTTTTATAATAAATTTATTTCATTAAAATATTGCGTTAAGCTAAAATCTAAAAATAAAGAACGAATAGTTTTTAATAATAGCTATTTTTCAATTTATACTTTTTCAGTGGAAAACCTAACTGATAATAATTTAATCATAAACATAGAGATATCACCAGATAATCAATTTTTTTGTAAACAAAGCACTCCCAAAGCAGAAATTGAACCCAAAACCATGGATGTATTCGTACCTTCAGTATTTTTAAAGTATACAGCCTTAGTTTTTGAAAATCCAACTGATGGTTACGTATATATTTATCTGCAAGGTCAATTATGATAATTTAGTATATCCGTATAAATAATATTCTAAATCTACAATAAATACATTAGATAGAACATAGAACTTATTTAATAAAATTCAATTAAAATACGTATACTTAACTTGCAAATTTACCATAATAAAGCTAGTACATTAATTGCATACTTTACCAGCAAACCACATTTCACTACAAAATCCACTCTACTCTAATGGATTTTGTAGTATTGTGCTTAAAATAATTAAGAAAACTATTGAGTTCAATGGCTTTTATGTTTAATATTTTTATGATAGAATTATATTGTATAATCTAACTTGTAAACCTTATGCTATGTTGAATTCGCTCCATAGCATAATAGAAACATATATTTATAATAAAGGAGTTCTAAATATGGGATTTAAAGAAAAGTTATCTAAATACTACTCTGATTCTTACTTAGAGAAAAATGGAGACAGACTAACTCAACTTCAAGGTAGTGTTATTTCAATAAAAGTTGAAGAAAAAACTATTTTATGGATTTTTCACAAAATCCAAGCATTTTTAATAGTAAAACCTGAAAGAAGTAAAAATGTTGTTAAATGCAGATATAAAAAACATAAGTGGTTTAAAAAACCAGAGTTTATGAAAATATCTCAAGGTCATGTTGTAATTGTTCAAGGGTTAAAGAATATAAAATCGAAGAAGGACCCTAATGATGTAGTTGATATAATGAACATTCTTAATTTAACTACTAAGAAAGACTTAGTTCCTGTAGATCATTCAAAAATGAAGAGACAAACACAGAAAATGAGAAATAAATAATTTATAAATTTAAAAATCCTTCAAGCAATTATTTACTTGAAGGATTTTTACTTTAGGCATCTGAAAATATATAACAAGTGGAAATATGCAAGGCATATAAACCTATTTGGTTTTAGATGCCTTACATATAGTTTATCTATCTCTTCTCCTATCCTGAATATATAGATAAACACTATTAATCAAGGCTATTATTCCAGAGAAGAACACAACTATCCCCCATTGAGACAATTGTAAAGCTGATGTGTGAAAAATTGCTCTAAAGAAAGGCATATATATTGCACACAATAACATTATTAAAGAGATTGCAACAGCTCCTACCAAATAAGGATTGGTGAAAAGCTTAATCTTAAAGATTGAATGTCTTTCAGATCTGCATTCAAATACATGAATAAGTTGTGAAAGAACTAGAGTACTTAATGCCATAGTTCTAGCAGTTGTCATTCCTAGATCAAAATATATCCCTGCCATAAATGCAAACAAAGTACATAATCCTATTAAGGTTCCCCTAACTAAAATCTTTTCTGTTAGTCCTCTTGCAAAAATACTTTCGTTTCTTTGTCTTGGTCTTTGGCTCATTATATCTGCATCTGGTGGATCTACCCCTAATGCTATAGCTGGCAACCCATCTGTTGCTAGATTTACAAATAAAATCTGTATTGGAGCCAGTGGAGTTGGTAAATAGAATAATGAAGCTAGGAACATGGTTAAAACTTCTCCTAAGTTACATGAAAGTAAGTATCTAATAAATTTTCTGATATTATCATAGATAACTCTTCCCTCTTCAACAGCAGAAACTATAGTTTTAAAGTTATCATCCATTAATATCATAGAAGAAGCTTCCTTGGTTACGTCAGTTCCTGATATTCCCATAGCAACCCCTATATCTGCTTCCTTTATGGCTGGTGCATCATTTACACCATCTCCAGTCATTGCAACTATATTGCCATTCTTTTTAAAAGCTTGAACAATTCTAAGCTTATGATTTGGACTTACCCTTGCAAATACTCTAATCTTCTTAACCTTTTCCCTAAGTTCCTTATCTGAAATACTCTCGATTTCATCACCTGTAATAACCTGTGATTGATCCTTACATATGCCTAACTCTTCTGCAATAGCATAAGCTGTATTCTTATGGTCACCTGTAATCATAACAGGTGTTACTCCTGCTAACCTACATTTTAATACTGAATCCTTTGCCTCTATTCTTGGTGGATCAATACTTCCTGCCACTCCTACAAAGATAAGATTTCTCTCAAGAGAACTTCCTTTAGTAATGTTGGTGTCCTTATATGCAGCACCTATACATCTTAATGCTTTATTTGACATTTTATCTATATCTTCCATTACCTTTTTCTTTTTAGATGGTTCAAAGGTTGTTACTCTACCATTCTCTAAAATATGACTACATCTTTCAATTAGTTTTTCTGGAGCACCTTTTACTAAGCAAATTTCTCTTCCTTTATCTTTTACAATAACGCTCATCATCTTTCTGTTAGAATCAAAAGGTATTTCATAAACCCTTTGATATTGAGATAAATACAACTTTAATTTTTGCAAATCATCAAAAAACATAGTTACTAAAGCTGTTTCAGTAGGATCACCATTCAATCCTTTATCTAAATTGCTTGCATTAAAATCATAATTTGTATCATTACAAAGCACAAATATTTTTTTAAGTATTTCATTGGTACATAGCTTTCCCTTATCTAAAAGCATGCCTTTTCCTGAAGTATATACCTCTTTTACTGTCATCTTGTTTTGAGTTAATGTTCCTGTCTTATCACTGCAAATTATAGATGTGCAACCTAGAGTTTCTACTGCTGGAAGCTTTCTTACAAGAGCATTTCTTTTTATCATTCTGTTTACACCTAAAGCTAAAGCAACTGTTACAATAGCTGCAAGACCTTCTGGAATGGCTGCAACAGCCAATGAAACTCCTAGTAGAAACATCTCTGCTACATTGTTTCCTCTTATGATACCAAGTATTGTTACCACCGCACAAATAACCACACACATGATAACAAGAATTTCTCCAAGAGAGTCTAATTTCTCTTTTAATGGGGACCTTTCTGCTTCTATTTCTTGAATCATATTGGCTATCTTCCCCATCTCAGTATCCATACCAATATAATTTACCTTTACTAAACCTTTGCCTTTTAAAACTGTCGTCCCCATGTATATCTTTTTATTTTTATCTGTTACTCCTTTATTTACTCCAACTGATTCACCACTTAGTATAGACTCATCTACTACTATGTTCATACCATCAATTAGTTCACCATCTGCTGGTACCTTGTCCCCAGCTTCAAGTATAACCACATCGCCTACAGTTACATATCTAGTGTTAATGACCTTTACTCCACCATCTCTAATAACTTTACAAGTAGGTGCGGATAAACTTTTAAGTGCTTCTAAAGACTTTTCTGTCTTATATTCTTGTGCAAAACCTAAGATTGCATTTATTATGACTATTATCATTATGGTTATAGCATCTGCTTTCTGTCCCATAATGCCTGAAATCACAGTAGCTCCAATCAATACCCATATTATAAAGTCATTAAATTGACTAAGAAATAAGGCTATGGCAGAAGTCTTTTTCTTCTCCTCCAGCTCATTATAACCAAAAGTTTCATTTCTTCTCCCTGCTTCCTTTTCCGTTAGTCCATAAATTAATTCATTCTCACGAATCAAAATTTTACCCTCCTAAATCTTATTAGCTACTGTAATATATGAAACAAAGATTTTAATTAGAACAATTTATTAACAAACCCTAATTTTATAAAAACTATTTTTTTATTTTTTCTGTCAAAATTCTACCTATTCTCTTTACTTTTTCACCATTAATTTATACAATATAGTATGGATAATTAAATAGTAAAAGGAGGACGAAACAAGTGAAGGACTTAATATATATTAGTGGACATAAAAATCCTGATTCTGATTCAATCTGCGCAGCTGTAGCATATTCAGAACTTAAAAATAAATTAGGATCTACTCCTACAGTTCCTGTAAGATTAGGTGAAGTTAGCAGAGAAACTCAATATGTCTTAGATTATTTCGGTGTTCCATCACCAATGTTTTTAGAGACAATAAAGTTAAAAGTAGAAGACCTAGAGTTTGATAGAATCAACCCTGTAATAGGTGGAACATCACTTAAACAGGCTTGGAATATAATGAAAGAAAACAATTTAAAATCTATCCCTGTAGCAGATAAGCACAAACAACTAATAGGAATGCTTTCAACTGCAAATTTAACTTCTAGTTATATGGATGAATGGGATAACTACATTCTTGGAAAAAGCAACACTACATTTGAAAATATAGTGGACACTCTTTCAGCTTCAGTTGTATATAGAAATGAAGCTACAGAAAACTTCCCAGGAAAGATAGTTGTGGCAGCAATGCAACCAGAAAGCATGAGAGAAAGAATTTCTGCTGGTGATATTGCTATCGTTGGAGATAGACCAGATTCTCAAAAAGAACTTATAAATATAAAAGTTTCTTTAATCATAATTACAGGTTCTCATACAATGCATGAAGACCTAATAGAATTAGCTAAAACTAATGGAGTTACTGTAATCTCAACTCCTCACGATTCATTTACATCATCTAGATTAATTGTACAAAGTATCCCTGTAGATTATGTTATGATCTCTAAGGATTTAGTTTCTTTCAACCTAGATGATTTAGTTGATGACGTAAAAGCTATAATGAGCGAAACAAGATACAGAACTTACGCTGTACTAGATGAAGAAGGTAAGGTAATAGGTTCAGTTTCAAGATATCACTTAATTTCTGAACACAAGAAAAAGATAATTTTAGTGGATCATAATGAAAGAGGCCAATCTGTTGATGGTATAGAAGAAGCAGAAATCCTTGAAATTATAGATCACCATAGAGTAGCAAACGTTCAAACTACAAACCCTCTATATTTTAGAAGTGAACCAATAGGAAGTACTTCTTCAATAGTAGCTAAGATGTTCTTTGAACATGATATAACTCCTTCAAGAGAGGCTGCTGGATTATTATGTGGTGCTATAATATCTGATACATTATTATTCAGATCACCAACTTGTACTCCAATTGACAAAGAAATCTGCTTAAAGTTAGCTAAAATTGCTGGTATTGATGCAGAGAAATTTGCTCAAGATATGTTCAAGGCTGGCACTTCACTAAAGGGTAAAACTATTGAAGAGATATTCAACCAAGACTTCAAACCATTTGTAATCAATGGAATTAAGATTGGTGTGGGTCAAGTTAATACAATGGATATCGAAGGATTCATGCCTTTAAAGAACGAAATGTTAGACTACATGAACAAGAAGTGTGAAGAAGGTTCTTTTGAGATGTTAATGCTTCTTCTTACTGACATCATCAATGAAGGTTCTCAAGTTCTAGTAGCTGGTAGAAAACCTGAAATTGCAGAGATAGCATTCAAGATGAAGTTAGAAGACAATACTGCTTACCTTCCAAAGGTTCTTTCAAGAAAGAAACAAGTAGTTCCACCATTAACAAGCACTATATTAAATATGTAATATGAAAAGCAAGTAGTTTATGCGAAGTGTACTTCGTAAACTACTTGCTTCTTTATTTATCCTTTTAGCCCTCATCAACTAAAAATCCACCAATTACAATTTCATGACCTAAGCTTTTTGAATTGCTTTGATTACTTATCTTCATTAAAAGATTATGTGAACCTTCACTTAAATCTTTTGTATTTACCACAAAATTAAAATAACCTTCATGCTCCATGTAAAGATCTAAATTAAATGTGTATTTATAATCTAATATGCACTCTAGCATACCTGCATTCCTTGACAAAATAGTTACTATTGATAAATATTTTCCTTTAAAATTAAGTTCAACACACTCACCTATATTTTCATTTATAGCAACCATATCAACTTTATTATTTAGGTTTACTTCTCTCTCACTCCAATTACCAAAAAAAGTACACTCTTCATAAGACTTTATTCTTGGATTCTTAAATATAACTTGAGTAATTGACTCCTTTTCAGGACATTGCATCATTGATAATACATCTATATTTTTTAGTTGCTCAATGATTTTTTCTGCATAAATTTTATGTCCTTTATCATTTGGATGAAGATTATCTATAGATATATCTTGCCATGAATATTGATTATCATTAATTTCCTTCCATACTTTTTCTTGAACATCTATTACAGGTATATTATAATAACCTGCAATATCAGCATGGATACTAGCACAAGCATCACACAGCCCTGTTGGAGCCTCTATAGATATAATCTTACAATTCTTGTTCCATCTATAAACTTGACGAATTAAATTTTCATAGTATATTTTTAAATCTTCTATAGGATAAATTCTATCATTAACAGCAAATTCTAAGAACACAATATCAGGAATTTGCTTTTCAAAATGCTTACCTATTCTAAAAGCGCCAAAATGAGAAGCAGTTCCACCTGCTCCTAAATTTATTATGTTGATTTGTTTGTAAGTACTTTTTAAATAGTCACTAATTAAATTAGCATAACTATTATTAATATTTGAAGCTCCTGCACCTTCTGTAATTGAGCCTCCTACAAAGTATATATTCACAAAAATATCCCCTTTACTTGCTCGTTTTATTTCTTTTCTATTGATTTAAGCTTTATTAACAACATCAATAATATTATAGGTGATATCACTATTGTCCCTATAATAGATACAAATTTCATTAAAAAGTTTTTAATCTCTCTTAAATAAATATCTCCCATTGTAAAGTTAGTAATATCTGATACTACATTACATATTACCCTCTCACTACATTTTATTGATTTTGAAAACTTTAATACATTAAAAAAGCCTCCGCCATTGATATTAGTTACTGGCACTACTACTACATCAAACTCTTTATTTTCTAACTCTTGAACCTTATTATCTATTGAAAAACCTGATTTATATGGGTATACATATATTTTTTCAATATCACTATATTTTTCTGCAAGTTTCACTCCATGTTCATGAGTAAGCAGAGAAATTCTACATTCACCATACTTTTCTTTAATAGCTGGAAGATTCAAATCAAGCTGTTGAAAACTTACTGAACGAATTATTAATATTTCTTTCATCTTATCCTCCTATCTATTTAAAGAATGTAAAGGAAACATTAAAAGGAATCCTTAAATTTTCTTCTATATATTTATCTACAGGCTTTCTCTTGCCTTTTAATTTTTTTGAATCTTTGAATGCTAAAAACATAGCTTTTATATACACTGTAGTATGTTGTTCCATAGAATAATATAAACAGTCTTTTATCATTTTAAAAGTAAGTTTAATTGACTCTCCGAAAGAATAATTTTTCCATATAAGCCAAAATGCATTTCTAGTATAATAAAGTGGTGCTCTCCATGAAGCTCGATTTTTAGGAGAATACTTATGATAAGACACTACATCTGAAAAGAATTGAATCTTATATCCACTATCAAGTATTCTAAAAGCTGTATCCTGCTCATTCCAATACAAAAAGAATTCTTCTGGATAAAATCCTACCTTTTCTAGTAAATCTTTTCTTACACCTGCTCCTGCTCCATTGAATGCCATAAGATAATTTTGAGCTTCTGCCTTGGTATCCTTATTGTCATCAACAATTTCTTCCATAGTTACAGCATCATAATTATAAAAGTTTCTTACATCAAAGGCTACCATTCCTAACTTTTCATCTTTTTCAAACTTATCTACCATTCTCTTGATAGCCTGCTTATGCGGAAAAGAGTCATCATCAATTATCACTATGTACTTACCTTTTGCATTCTTAAAGCCTATATTATATGCCTCTATTCCTATATTTTTAAACATTTTTATAAGTTTAACTTCTTTAAAGTTTTCTTCAACTTCTTCTACTGTGCCATCAGTTGAATAATTATCAACTAAAATAACCTCAAGATTATCATAATCTATTTCTCTTATCTTTCTTAAACTTTCACAAATATCTGTCTTTCTATTCCAACAGATAGATACTATACTAACTAAAGGAGTACTTATCATATTTTTCTCTCCTAACTTTATTAATAATTAATATCCTAACTTCGCTATGCTATATATTAAATAGCTTATTGTTTTATTCAATTAAATCATTTAGTATCTTTATAAACTTTTCTGCTCCCTTTTTATTTAAATGAGTCACATCTCTAAAATCATCATCATCAAATAAATCAGATTTAAAATAATCTATATATTGAAATTCATATTCTTTACTAACTTCATTAATTATTTTATGGAATTCATCTTCAATTCTCTTTAAAAAATGTTTTGTATAGTACTTGCTAGCTGGAAATACAACTACTACAGGTTTAATATTATTCTCCTTTAATAGTTGTAAATAATCTTTAAATATTTGAGTATTCTCTATCACTGTTTTAGGATAATTCTTTTTACAATCTATATAAGATTGTTGTTTTCCTACCTCCTCATTAACAATATAATTTATATCGACTGGATTTATTGAAGGCTTACCATCTCTAACAAGCTTTATGATTTGCTGTGCAATTTTTTCACTAATCTCCAATGAATCTAAAATTTCAACTATAGATTCATTATGATGATATAATCTTAAATTCTTATAATATAAACTTCCTTTGTTTTTCAAAGATGATAATGACATATCATATTGAAAACTATAGTAACTTAACCCAATTAATACTTCCTTAACCTTTTTAAGATTAGAATTTTCCAAGCAATATTTCACCAAATTATAATCATAGTATAAATCCTGACTTGCATTTGCCATGTTGAAAGCAAATCTTTTGTAAACATCAGACATCTGCAAAAAACCATATTGAGCATAAGAAATTCCTGTAACTAAAGTTTCAATTTTCTCTGAATAGTAAGCAGTTGCCCTGATACAACTCTCTACATAATCATAGCAATTATCAATATACTGATAAAACATAAATATTTTATCTTTAGTTACTTTTAACTCCATTAATTGATTATATATAGTTGATTCATACTGACTAGCTATTAGAATATAATCAAATTCATATGTCTGTATCCTACTTGGAGCAATTACTAATTTATTTTGAAAAGTATGATTCCATTTTTCTTTATTATTATCTGCATATGCAATTATATCAACTTCATCATTTAATATATCTATTAATGTTTCTGCTGCTTTTCCAGTACCAAATATAATTACCTTTTTCATTCTTAATTTCCCTCGTATATATCTTCAATAGAGATTATTTTTAAATTATTTTTTATATTACTTATATCATTTATTATTTCATCCATATATGGAATAGGAGTGATAATGATGCAATCAATATTATAGTTGTTTATTTCGTTCAATGAAATTATAGGAGTTTGCTCATACATCTGAAAGTTTTTATCCTTATCTATTATACATATAGGAGTAATTTCATCATTCTTTAATATCTTAAAAAGCAATTGTCCTAGTTTTCCATTACCATATATAGCAACCTTGCTATTTTTGATGTTTCTGTTAATTACTTTTCCTTCTAATTCATAATTCATTAATTGCAGTAGACAAAAGTAATATTTCTTATAACTTTTTAATTCATTAACTATTTTATCATATGAATACCACGATCCATCTCCATGATGAACGGTATAATTTATTTCTTTTACACTACCATTACAGTTAGCAAAATAACCACTATTAAAAACATGAATATCACCATTCAATAATTGATTGCTATCGTCAAGACGTAAATTAAATTTATCAACACAAACATCAGTTATTAATCTATTGTTTATAGTCATATCCATTTGTCCATTAACTAAAAATTTCTTACCATTATATTTATCAAGTAACAACTCAATGAACTTATTTTTAGCTTCTGCTCCCATTACTGCTGTTAATATAGAATCATGAGAATGGAAACCTAAAAAAACAGGATATTCTAGAAAACACTCCAAATCTTTAAAAACTTCAACATCTGTGTCAAAATATATTCCTCCATGATTATATAAAGCATAAAGCCTAACATAATCACTTACAAATGCCCATTTGCCATTCTTATAGGCTTCTTGACAATATTCATTACTATTTATATCAAAATTTTCTTCATTCCACTCTATTATCTCATATTCAGAAAGATGCCTTTTCCAAGATTCTATACAATGCTGTATTTTCTTATCTTTCTGTCCTTTTCCAAACCAGCAATAATGAATAATTTTAGGTATCATATCAATATCCTTCCATTCCATATTATATTAATTGTTAATAATAAACATCTTATGTATATATAGTGAAATATTGAATACTGCTGTCTACATTCTCATCAATAAACTTTTGAGCAAAAAGCTTTCCAGGTTTTGTTGAAATTAATATTACATCTATATCAATATTTCCTATATTATCAGGCTTAATAATTGGGATTGAATCCACTTCTCCCTCTTTATATGAATCTATAAATGTAACTACTCTAGCTTCTTTTATTTTTCCATCAATGTATTCTTTTAGTATTTCTCCACCTTTACTGGCTCCCCAAATAGCTATATTCTTATTATTCAAAGAATAGTTTCTAGCAATGTAATCCATTCGTAATTTCATTGTTTCCTTTGCATTATCTACACGTTCTATTGTAGACTTAGAATCATCATGCTTCCTTACTTGCATTAAAATTGCATCTATCATTTTTATTTTCTTAGAATTCTCAATAAACTTAATTGGATAAGCTAAATCTTCTGCATAAGGATACTGTTCGTCATATGGTCCAAGTTCTTCTATGGCTGACTTACGAATAAAAAAGCTTGGTTGGCATATAGAATATCCTCTTTTTATAATGATTTCTTCACCTTCTGCATCTCTTATATTTTGAAATTCTCCCTTTAGAACATCATTTTCTTTACTAAAATCACCTTCACCAAAATATCTAAAATCAGTTCCACAAAAATCAACATCTATATTCTTTTCCATGAAATCATATTGAATCTGGAGTCTTCTTAAATCACTAATATCATCTGCATCCATTCTTGTGATATACTCTCCCTTTGCAATACTAATTCCACGATTCACATTTCTTACGACCCCTCTATGACCT
Source organism: Clostridium sp. TW13 (assembly GCF_024345225.1). Lineage (NCBI taxonomy): Bacteria > Bacillati > Bacillota > Clostridia > Eubacteriales > Clostridiaceae > Inconstantimicrobium > Inconstantimicrobium mannanitabidum. The sequence continues at coordinate 878,191 of NZ_BROD01000001.1, read as the reverse complement.
TCAGAAATTACAATTACTCTTTTATCTGATTTTTCATATTCTCTTAAAATTTCAAGTGAATTATCTGTTGAGTCATCATCTACTATTATAAATTCTAAATCTGAATAAGTTTGGTTAAGTATACTTTTTACACTTTCATCCAAGTACTTTTCAGCATTATATACTGACATTATAACACTTATCATAGTTGAACACCTTCCCTTGTAAATATTTACATTATACGATCATTAAGAATTTGATTTACTTCTTGTACTGTATCAGCTCCGTATATTCTAATAATATTTACCTTATCATTTAAATAATTAATTCTATTATATATCTCGTATTCGTAATCAAAAGAAGAAATAATTATTGAATCTGCATAGTTTTGTGCTTCTTCTATCGTAAGCTTATTGTATCCTTCAAATACCTTATTCTTCTTATCTACTTCTCTATCTATAATTCCCATTATTTTATCTTTAATGTCACTTGGTATATACCTCAATAATTTCTTTGTATGCATTCCACAACCATAAATAAATATCTTATTCCAATTATTTTTTCTAATAGTATTAATTAATTTATCCCATAGAAATTTCACTTGAGAATTCACTTCTGTATTTATTGAAAATGGAATAGGATTATGGCCATGTTTTTCTTTAACTGCTAAAGTTTCATTTTTGCATTTTTCAATACTTGTTGTTGATAGACCGCCTTCTCTAAAATTAGCAATAACTTTATTAATAAATTTAAATTGAACGTTATTATCAAATAACCTTAACATAAAATCATAGTCAGCAGCAATTCTATAACTTTCATCATAAAGACCAAACTTATTATAAATTGATTTTGGAACAAATGCAGTAGGGTGACCAAACATACAATTTGATAACTCTTTATAACTACTCATATCAATCTTTGTAATTTCGTTATCTTTTCTGTTAACCATACCACCATATAATACACACTCTTCATTATTATAATTATTTACTACATTCTCAACTGCATCCAACTCATACCAATCATCACTATTTATTATTCCGATAAGTTCACCAGTAGCTCTTTTTATTCCTTTATTCATTGCATTATATATACCACTATCTTTTTCACTCACAACAGTCAATCTACCATTAAATAAAGGCTTATATTTCTCTACTATATTTAAAGTATTATCTGTTGACATTCCATCAATTATAATATACTCAATATCTTTATATATTTGATTCAAAACTGATTGTATAGTCTGTTCTATATATTTTTCACTATTTAAACATACAGTTATAATTGAAACCTTCATTTGCCTTCTCCATTTCTAATTAAATATCATTTTAATATACTGATAATTATTATTCATCTTAAAATAGAAAACTATATACTCGCATAACATACAGTATCAAAGCCATGATTTCTAATCTTAATTTTATATTCTGGAACTAATTCCTTAATATATATTGGAACCCTCCAAAACTGATCATATGCATTTCTATGGTATATGCATATTGCTAATTTAGGTTTAAATTTTATTATCGTTTCCTTTAAGCCTTCGAGCGCTCTCATTTCCTCACCTTCAATATCCATTTTTATATAGGTTGGCTTTTTATCAATAAATAATTCATCGCCTCTAATTGTATCTATATAAAAATCAAATTCTTCATTATCATCACAACTTCTAGAGCCTGCCCCTTCACTTTTGAATTTTAACCTTGTATTTTTACTAGATAACCCTAGTTTGAATAATTCAAGATTTTTTATATTTTTTGTATTTTCACATGCTATTTCATATAAACTTGTTTCTGGTTCAAATCCATATATACACTTATATTTACCATTAACATAATTTTTAAATTCAATAATTGTATCACCATTATATGAACCTATATCTAAAAATACTTCATTATCAGTAAGTTCAAATATTTCGTTATTAAAATACTGTGGATGTATTGCTATTTTTTGTTCTCTTTTATCAACTTCTAAAAAATCATCATATCTTATTTGAAGTACATCCTTATATATAAATTTTGATTTTTCATCATCCAACATATTAATTACTTTTTCTATTTCATTAATATTAGCCTGTATTATTTGTCGATCATTTATCCCATCCCCTAAAAAGTAAGCAAATCTATCACTGATTAGATCTGGAGTAATAATATTTTGTTCTTTTACACCATTTTCTAGTAATTGATTTTTCATTTGCTCTAAATAGTTATTACTTCCAATTAACACAAGCATATCATTAAATTGTTTTTCATGCGTAAATTGTTCTACTGAAATAATTTTAATCTTGTTAATATATCCTTGCTGTAATTTTTGATTATTATCCAAAATATACTTTACTTTCATATTATATTGTGAAAGATAATCTATAATTTTCTTTCCTCCTGTGGAAGCTGAGAAAACGACAAGATCTTTATCTTTAATTATTTTATAAAATTCACTTTTCTTAAAATATTCTACTTTATGTTTTCCTAATTCTCTTATTAGATCCATTTTAATCACACCTTATTCTTTAAAATATATTATTTTTAATAATTGATCTCTTTAATAAATTAGTTCAAATATTTCAATATATACATCCTATTAAAATACTATTTTCTATTTTAAGCTTAATTAATATTTACCAAGTTATTCTTGTATTATATCGAATATCTCCTAACAAACTTGAATCTACTATTTTAAATATTCTTTCTAAATATTAGTACTAATGCACTTTTATGATTACATCAAATAAATCAGTAGTACTTTAAAAATAAAGCATATATCATAAACTGCTGAAATTGATATAGAAAAATAAAGAGAATTTTCACAATAACGCTGACATGAAAATTCTCTCCTATTATAATAATGTAAAAACTCATAATTTGCGAATAAATTTTCTTTCTATAAACATCTTAATTTTTAAAATGTTCTTACTTATACAGTTAAATTTCTTCTATTTCTAAATTCTTCTACTGACATTCCAACAATTTCTCTCATATCTGAATCCATCATCATAGATATCAGCTGATTAAAACTCACTTTTCTTTTCCAACCTAACTTTTCTTCAGCCTTTCTACAATCACCATGCAATAAATCAACTTCTGCTGGTCTAAAATACCTTGGATTTATATCAACTAATATATTTCCTGTTTTCTTATCATATCCTCTTTCATCTACTCCTGAACCATCCCAGAGGATATCAATGCCTACTTCTTTAAATGATAACTCTACAAACTCACGTACTGTATGAGTTTCATTGGTTGCCAAAACATAATCTTCTGGTTCATCTTGTTGTAACATCAACCACATACCTTTTACATAATCTCCAGCAAAACCCCAATCTCTTTTTGCATCTAAATTTCCTAGAGACAATCTCTCTTGCTTTCCTGCAATAATTGAAGCCACTGCCCTTGTTATTTTTCTTGTTACAAATGTTTCTCCTCTTCTAGGGGACTCATGATTAAATAATATTCCGTTGCACGCAAATACCCCATAGGACTCTCTATAATTAACTGTTATCCAGTAAGAATAAAGTTTAGCAGCTCCATAAGGACTCTTGGGATAAAATGGTGTCTTTTCATTTTGAGGGGCTGTTTCTGGCAACCCTCCATACAATTCTGAAGTTGATGCTTGATAAAACTTGCACTTTAATCCTGATTCTCTTATAGCATCTAAAAGCCTTAATGTTCCTACACCTGTAGCTTCAGCTGTGTATTCTGGTACTTCAAATGACACTGCAACATGACTTTGAGCTGCTAAATTATATATCTCATCTGGTCTTATTTTTTCAATTAACCTATTTAGATTACTTGAGTCTGTTAAATCACCATAATGAAGAAATAAATGCTTATTTCCTATTTCAGGATCTTCAAAAAGATAATCTATTCTTGTAGTACTAATCATACTATGCCTTCTTATAATTCCATGAACTTCATATCCCTTTTCTAACAAAAACTCTGTTAAATATGAACCATCTTGACCTGTTATTCCTGTTATCAATGCTTTTTTCTTCATATCTTTTACCTCAATCTCTTTACTATGTATAATTAAATTAATCGTTCAAATACCTAAAAAACTTTATACCCATATACATAATCTTTACCATATAACAAACCATTATCCAACATAAACTCTTCAGCATCTTTTTTCCCTATAGTAGTACAAATAAAAATAATATCACATTTAATTTCATGTAATTGTTCCTTCCTGTATATATCTATGCCTTTATATTTACCTGTTTTGAAATTATCTATTACTGATATCAATTCAAAATTATTACTATGCTTATTTATTTCACAAATTGTTTGTTCTGCAACTCCACCTGTTCCCCATATACAATATTTTAAGTTCTGATGTCTTTGTATTAAGAAATCTATTGTTCTCTTAAACAATACACTTTCTTGACTATCAGTTAGTAATTCACTCTTTTTATATACATTATTTGTGTTAATTTCAGTTATATACTTTATTATACTACTGTCTAAGCAATCAGATTGCTCAATAATCAGACTAAGTTCATTAACAGAACTTGGCATAGTAAAATTCCAATCGTATATTGTATCAAACTTTTCTACATTTTTCATTACTTCTTCATTGAAAATATCAACAAGCATTGGCACAATGATTTTTTCCAGCAATCTCCATAGGCATACTACTCTTATTTTTGTTTGTTTATTAATAATTTTAGTATTAAATTGAACTGCTGTCGGAAATATTGTAAAAAAGAACTCAGTATTTTGCTCCAACGCTTCAAGATTATTCAAATAAACAACTTCCCATGGTACATTAACATTTTTAATTATTCTTTGAAATATTCTAGATTTACTATATAAATCATCATTAGGATGTAATTTTACTATCATACTTTTATTCAATTCTAATAGAGCTTTATCTAGATCTACTTCATCTAATTTGTTCATTATCCCTGCCTTAGAGAAATAAGTATCAAATAATATCACTTGGCTATCTAATTCTTCTGGTTTATAACTAAATATATAATTTAAATCCTTTAGAAACATTTCCCTAATATTCACATCATTAATTAAGTATTCTGTTTCTATCTTTTTCACAATAATATTATGCCTATAAGGTATCAATCTCTCCTCAAATGCCCATACTTCTTGAATTCTTTCAAGTATATCTAGTTCACTCAAATCACATTTAGCATATCTCATTGTGTTTAAATAATTCCAAGTTGCTGTCCCTTCTTCGGTGAAAATAATTCTTGTCTTATAATTCCAAAATTTCTTCATTAAATAACTTGTAAGAATTCCACAACCAAAAGTAAATATATGTAGTACATCTACCTCTTCTATTTGATCTATTAAATCCATATTCTTATTATTATCTCTTTCCTCTACATATATAACTTCATCCCATACTTTTGATTCTTTTATGCGTTCTATTGTTGCCAAATCTATTACACTATCATTAGTAACTAAAATATTATATGAGTCCCTATATGTAGTTTTAGTCAAAATATATGCAACAAATAATGTATAGTTTGTTGCCACCGAAAAAATAACTCTCATATTTTTTCTCCTTTAAAAATTTTAATTTTTGCAAATATTTTCTCATAAACTTATTTATATATCTAATTTAAATAGATTCATTTTCTTCATCCTATTTTCAGGATAAAATAAAATAACTTTTTCATCTTCTTTTTTTATAAATCCATTATTAATTAAACACTTTCTAGAACGAACATTGTCTTCTAACACCCAACATTGTATTTTTTTCACACTTATATATGTATCTCTGCAATAATTAATTGCTAACCCCACTATTCTGGTCCCTAAGCCCCTATTTATATATTCTTCTGATAGTGCATATGAGAGTTCTATAAGTTCAGATTTAGCTCCAACAAAATCCAAATATACATACCCAATAACTCGCCTATTCTCAATATACTTCAAACCTAATATCACTCTATTTTTATTACCCATTTGTTCTGTAAACCACTGAAAAAGCTTTTCCTTATTTGGCTTCTCTAAATTATTAGTCCAAAATATATTCTGCTTTTCACATTTTAAATTGTAATAGTCTTCAAAATCATCAATAATTAATTTTTCTAAATGCACTTTTTCCATACTCATCTTCTCCACATATTCCTGTTAGTTTCTGTTTAGTTATATTTATTACAATCTTTAGTTTACTTACAAACTTTGTATTGTAATAACATAGTTGCCTTTTTATTATTTTTTCTTTCCCATTCTTCTATTAAACTATCATAAACTTTTTTATTATGTACTCTTTTCCCTATATAAAAATCAGCAAGTTCATTAGAAAAACTCTTTTTAAATTTAAAAAGATTATCATCTACACTATTAGTAAGTCCTCCACCAAAGTGCATTATCCTACATCCTTTTGCCTTAGCATATTTTATAGCTTCCCATAAAAGAAGATTATTCGGCGAATAGTTCAAATACTCTTTTAAACTTCCGGACAGATGATAATGAAAATATTGCCCATAAATCATAAATACAGCACTTGCAATGATTTGATTTTCTTTTTTTACATTTAGGATAATATAATTATCACTATTCTCCATAAAATCATAATAATCATTTTTAAAATAATAATATGAATCTGCTGTCACCTTTTTCATAGTTGCTTCATATATATTTTTAAAACATTGAAAGTCCTTGCTTTCTTCTACTGTTAACCCGCTTTTTTCTGCCTTTCTTATCATATTTCTATTCTTGCTTTTTATTTCTTCCTTCCAAATTACATCCACATCTCTTGTCAAATCTAAATATACAGTAATACGATTATGTAAAACTTCTATATTTTCATTAAAGATCTTCTCATTTTTAATTAATGGATGAAACCTAATAAATTCCGCAACTATTCCATTTTCATTACAGTATTTCAAAAATTCATCTTCAAAATTGCTTAAAAATTTTTTATTATAACTGTTAGTTAATGGTCCTCCATATCCATATGCTGACTCAATATCATAATACTTAGATTCAAAATTATTATTCTCTATTTCATTTAGCATAAAAGGATATATAGCTATATTATTTGATTCCCTATAGACAAATAATTTTCCCTTTCCATCCCCATTTTTTTCATATAATTTATAATAGTCAGATGTATAATATATATCTTGAAAATCTATATTAATATCATATAAGTATTTATTCCAATCCTTTGAACTTGCATCTAAAACAACATACACTTCTTCAATACTCCTTAATAAATTATTTATACAAACATGCTTACATACAATTAATATTTTCAAATATCATTACTTACTAATCTATTAATTTCATCAAGTAATCTATTCATATCGTAAAGATCATATCTTTGATCTATAGGAAGCGTTATAATTCTTTCAGAAATATATCTGCTATCTACATATTTACTTGACCATTCTTCATTTAAAATATTCCAATGTACAGGACAATATATATTAGCTTGCCTTAACTTTTTTCTAACCTCATTTCTGTTTTCTATTAAAATTGGTAACCCTAATACAGTGTTATCTTTAATTAAATTTTTGTTATAAATTATTTGTATCTTATTATTTCTTACTAAATTATCATATAAGTAAGAATAATTTTCTTTTCTCTTATTTTGAATAAATTCATAATCTACTCTTGTAAGCACTTTTTTTGATTCATCATCTATACCAATTATTTTTTCTCTTCTATAGTATTCTTCTTCAGCATTTCCATATAAACTTAAAAATTCTTCTTCATTTCCAATATCGAATTGTTGAAAAAGAGTTTTTTTAGCCCTTGCTAAATTAACATTTTCATAATAGCTATCTTTTTCGAAATTATATTGTTTTATTTTATTACATAATACGATTGAACCATCAATTGGCAAAAACTTTCTATAACTATTAAAAACATAGTCTCCTATAAAGCTTTTAAAACTAAACCATAGCATCTGTACTGCGTCTTCAATTAGTACAATATTCTGCTCTTTTAAGCCTTTAAAATATTGTAACGTCGCTTGGTCATAATAAAAGCCAAAATAATCTATAAAAAATACTGCTTTTATTTTATATTTATTTATCTTTTCCTTTACATCACATAGATCTATAGATAAATCTTTATTAACGCTATAAAATATATAATCTACTTTTAGCCTATGAAAATTATAGAGAATACTAGGGCATAGATATGATGGCACTAGTATAAATTCTCCATTTTCAATATTAATGTTTTCAAGTATAAATTGAATAGCACTCTGTCCACCACTTAAAAAAACTGCTTCTATATCTCTAAAATTATCTAATTTTTTATCAAATAAGTTAATATCAAGCCATTGCTCTCCACCTATAGGCTTTATATATCTTTCCATTCAAAGACCTCATCTTTCTTTAGGTCACGATTAAGCTTTCTACCAATTAAAATATAATCTAGTTCAGGTTTTATACCATTTCCTGGTCTTTTATATGAAAGCATACTCTGTTCTATTATAGTGTCTTTTTTTAGATTGCAAGTTGCCACTATACTCCTTCTTGAATCCTTCATTATTGCAATTTCTCTATTAGTAGGTTTCTTTATTCCATTTCCCAAAAGCTTTTCTGTATTTCTTATATGCTGAATATATTGTTTAAATTCATCTTTAGGCATAGATGCTTTATGATCTGGTCCTTCCATGTTTCTATCTAAAGTAATATGCTTTTCTATAAATTCAGCACCCAGTGCTACGGCTGCTATTGCAGCTTCTGAACCAACTGTATGATCTGATAGTCCAACGGACACTTTAAAAGCATCTCTCATAGTAACCATCGCTTTTAAATTTACATCCTGTATTTTAGTTGGATAATCTGTAGTACAGTGCATTAACCTAACATTTTTATTTCCAGTGGAATATATGACTTCAAGAGCCTTTTCAACCTCTCCTAGTGTACTCATCCCAGTAGACAGTATTATATTTTTTCCTGTTTCGCCTATTTTGTGTAAAAACCTGTAATTTGTCACCTCTGTAGATCCAATTTTTATTAAAGGTACATCTATACTTACTAAATACTTTAAGCTTTCTTCACCATCTGGAGTAGATATGAATATAATACCTTTTTCATTGCAATAGCTTTGAATTTCTTTGAACTTTTCAAACGGAAGCTCAAGCTTTCTTATCATTTCAAGCTGCGATTCTTCTTTAACAGTATTTTCTTTTTGATACTGTGCCTTTTCCGCAAAAGAACCTGTGCTTTCCTCTGCCTTAAATGTTTGAAATTTTATAGCATCAGCTCCACATTCAACTGCCATATCTACAAGTTTCTTTGCTATATCAATATTCCCATTATGATTAACCCCGGCTTCTCCTATTATAAATACAGCCATATTATCAACTCCAAACTAGCTTCTTTTTTAGTAATTTATCATCAATTTCAATATTTTCAAGAATTTCAACTATTTCTTTACTAGTATTTCCTTCTCCATAAAGGCTTTTAGTATTGTGTACTTTTTCTCTAAATTCACTACTTAGAGATTTATTTATAGCTTCTATTATATCTTCACGCTTATTGCTACAACTTATAATATTATCTGCCATAAGTCTGCCTTTTTGTCTGTTGCCTATATTAATAGCTGGGATTTTTAAATATGGAGCTTCAACTAAGGCACTTGATGAATTGCCAACTACAGCTCCACATAATTTCATAACACTAAGATACTTTAAAATGCCTAGATTAGGAAATAAATGCACATTGGAATTTGATTGTTTAAACTCTTGTAGTTTTTTTATTATATAATCTCCACCATTATCTGCATTAGGATATGTTATTATCATTTTTTTGTTTATAGTATTTAACGAATTAAGTAAATTTTCTATTTGATATGAAAGTTCATTTATTTCTAAGGTTACTGGATGATATGTAATAAGCAATGTATCTTCATCTATATCAATCCCCAATTGCCTTTTTAGTTCTTCTTTATTTAAAAACTTTGTTATTTTAATATTTTCAATTCCAGGGTCTCCAACATTAAAGACTCTCCAAGACTCTTCCCCCATATTAATGATATTCTGAGCATATATTTGAGCACCAGGAAAATGAATATGTGACATTTTGGTTATTGCATGCCTAATTTGCTCATCAATTGCTCCTTCTGTTATTTCACCACCTGAAATATGGGCAATAGGGATATTCATTGACATCGCTGTTGCAGCTGCTGCAAATATCTCATACCTATCCCCTAGAATAAGTATCAAATCTGGTTTAAGCCTTTCAAAAGCTTGAGAGAGTTCAAACATTAATAGCCCCATTTCTTTGGCAATATTACTAGTATTATTGCCTTCCAATAAAATAGGTATTTTCTCATCAATTTCAAAGTTATCTTCTAATATTTCGTTTACAGTATAACCATAATGTTCTGACAAATGTGTTCCTGTAACTACTAATTGAAGTTTAAGCTTAGAGCTCTTTTTAATATTAATTAATGTATTTCTTAGCAAACCATACTCTGCTCTAGTTCCAGTAATCACACATATTTTTCTCATCAAAAATTACTCCTTACAATGTTTTTTCCGATGTATGAAAAATTATATCTTATAAAATAATTCTTAATACTATATTCTTACATTTAAAAATTTCTTTGTTTAATTAGTAGCTCTGCTAGCATAAAATCCTCATTATTATCAATATCTATGGATCTATTATTATTCATAATAAATCCTGTAAGATTTTCTGGCTCAAAAGTTTTATTTTCAACAAAGACCTTAGTTTCTATTAAATAAATAGCACCATTTACTCTATATACTTTGGGTAATTCTTGTCTTCTGGTAATTTTTCTGCCTTCTTCAAGAAAATACTCTAATTTATCTCCATTAAGAATCGTTGTCCAATAAGGATTAACCTCTGCTTCACATATTGATACTACAGCATCCATACCTATTTCTATAATCTTTTCTATAGCTCCATCAATATCATCAGAATCTCTCAATGGTGATGTGCATTGAAGTAAGCAAACATAATCTGGTGTATAATTCTCACTATATTTTAACCACTTTAGCATGTGTAATACACAATCTACCGAAGTCGAATAATCTTCTGCAAGTTCTTGTGGTCTTAGACAGGGAACTTGAGCACCAAATTGCTTGCTTACTTTAGCAATTTCTTCATCTTCAGTTGATACCACAATCCTATCAATATATTTGCTTTTTTTAGCCTCTTCAATTGTATAGGAAATAAGTGGCTTTCCATCTAATTCTTTTACATTTTTTCTTGGTAATCCTTTTGACCCACCTCTAGCAGGAATTATTGCTAATATATTCTTATCATTTATCATACACACTACTCCTATATTTATGAATTATAGTTTCAATTGCTCTAACATCCTATCCATCTCTTTCATTTCACCCATATCGAGCCATGAATTTTCTGTAATTGGATAAGTTCCTACCTTCTTACCTTCTTCAATATATTTATTAATTAGATCTGTTATATGAAAGAATGTATCCTTAGGAATATCATCTAAAGCTTGAGGTTCTAAAATATAAAATCCTGTATTTACAAGATAATCATAGTCAGGTTTTTCAGTAGTCCCAATAACTTCACCATAATCATTTAACTTTATTACACCATATGGTATCTGGTAATTCTTTAATGAAGTCACCATAGTTATTAGATTTTTCTTATCTTTGTGATATTGTAAAATATCTGAATAATTTGCTTCTACTAAAATATCACAATTACTCACAAAAAAAGTTTCTTTTATCTTTCCTCTTAGTAAAGATAAGCTTCCACCTGTGCCCAAAAACTTTCCTTCCTCTACATATGATACCTCATAGTCCTTTTTTAATTCATCAAAGTATGCCTTTATCATATTTTTCTTATAATTAACAGTAAGATAAAAATTTTGACATCCACATCTATAGAATCTATTAATTATTCTTTCAGTTATAGATAAATCTCCTATTGGAATCAATGGTTTGGGCAATATCTTAGTATATGGATATAATCTTGTACCTTTGCCTCCAGCCATGATTACTACAGGATTAGATATTTTATTATATTGATGAAAATCTTCATTATATTTTTCATTCCAGAATACTACATCTAGAACTCTATTTTCATAGTCTACTAATGGCAATGCTTCTATACATTTTTCATGCATATATTGTTTTGCTAAATGTTTTTCTTCTATATTTAAAACTATAGGAGAAGTATTCATAATATTTTCTACTGCTGAATTCAAATCTCCATTTTTCAAAATCCATCTTCTTATATCTCCATCGGTAATGGTTGCTATAAGCTGACCATCTTCCACGACTAATAGTATTTTCTTTGCTGTGACATCAATTTTTTTTATAGCCTCTTTAATTGATTTTTCTTTACTAATAAATATCTCTTCCAATATGCACACTCCTCTTACTTTAATAAGATATTCTTTATACTTTTTGCAACCCTACAAACCTCTTCTGTACTAAGATTTGAGCTGCAAGGTATATTAACAACTGTATCATGATAATAAAGAGCCTTTTTAATTCTGTAAGTTTCTGATTCTTTATAAGGTTTTTGTTCATGTATCAATCCCCAAATAGGGCGAGTTTGAATTTTATTCTTGCTTAGCTCTTTTATTAGTTCATCTCTTCTTAGCTTCGTACTGTCTAATAATAAAGAATAAAACCAATAATTAGATCTAACATTCTCATTAAAATCTAGTATCTTCACCCCATCTATTGAACCAAGTAACTCTTTATATAAAAAATAGTTTTCTTTTTTTACTTTGATAAACTCTTCAAGTTTTTCAAGTTGAGCAGTGCCAAGGGCTGCTTGAAGGTTTGTCATCCTATAGTTATATCCAACCTCATCATGTATGTAATAAAGTAAGTCATCCTTTGCTTGGGTAGAAAGATATTTTACTTTATTCAAATCCTCATCACTTTTTGCTACAAGCATACCACCACCACCTGTAGTTATAATTTTATTACCGTTAAAGGAATACGCTCCAAAATCTCCAATAGTGCCTGCAAACATTCCTTTATATGGCCCTTCTGTATAGTAGGAACCTAAAGCTTCAGTGGCATCCTCAACAACTTTTAAATTATATTTTTTTGCTATTTTCATTATTTCTGACATATTAGCTAAGTTTCCAAAAACATGAACTACCACTACAGCTTTTATAGTTCTTCCTGTCTTTTTATTAATTAATTTACCATAGTTGAAATTACAATTATTCTCACAAAATTCTCTTAATTTAGCTGTATCCATAGTAAGTGAATCATCACAATCCATAAATATAGGATAAGCACCACAATACTTAACAGGATTAACTGCTGCGATAAAGGTTAATGTAGGAACTATTACCTCATCTCCACTTTCTACCTCACTTTGAATTAGTGAAAGATGTAAAGCTGCAGTTCCACTTTGACAAGCCACTGCAGAATTAACTTTTAAATAGCTAGCTATATCTTTCTCAAATCTATCAATATATGCACCACCTGTAGATACCCATTCTGCTTCTACAGCCTCTGTTACATATTTAAGTTCATTTCCTTTTAGATTTGGTACTGATAAAGGAATAAATTCATTCATGTTATCACCCGCCTAAATGTTATATATATCAGTTTTATAACCTTGTATATTTTCTTTAACCATAAACCACTCAATCGTTTCCTTTATCCCCTGCTCAAAAGTATATTGTGGCTTCCAGTTAGTAAGTTCCATTATCTTTTTATTTGAACCAAGCAATCTATTTACTTCACTTTTATCTGGCCTTATTCTTTCATCATCACATATGATTTGAGCATTAGGATTAATTTGTTTTATTAACTCCTCTGCTAATTGCCCAATAGATATCTCTGCTTGAGTTGCTATATTTATCTCTTGCCCTATAGTTTTGTTACTCTTTGCTATCTCAATAAATCCTCTTGCTGTATCTTTAACATAATTGAAATCCCTAGTAGGAGATAAAGTTCCTAGTTTAATTTCTGTCTTTCCAGACAACAACTGAGTAATTATAGTTGGAATTACAGCCCTTGCTGACTGTCTTGGTCCATAAGTATTAAACGGCCTCACTATAGTTACTGGCAAATTAAAGCTTCTATAAAATGACTCAGCCAATCTATCAGCGCCTATTTTAGTAGCAGAGTATGGTGATTGCCCCTGAAAAGGATGATTTTCATCTATAGGTACATATTGAGCTGTTCCATAAACTTCTGAAGTTGAAGTCACCAAAACTCTATCTAATTCTAAATCCTTAGCTGCTTGAAGTACATTCAAGGTTCCTTTTATATTAGTATCTACATAGGAATCTGGTGAATGATAACTAAAAGGAATGGCAATAAGTGCTGCTAGATGATATACTTCATCCGCTCCTTTCATTGCTTGTCTTACCCCATTAGGATCTCTTATATCCCCAGTAAAAACTTCTATTTCATTTAGTTTTGCTTTTGGCATTGTATCAAGCCATCCCCATGAATTGAAGGAATTATAATATGCAAATGCTTTAACATCATATCCTTCTTCCAACAACATTTCTGTTAAATGGCTTCCTATAAAGCCATCTGCTCCTGTTACTAATATCTTTTTACTCATAGTTGCTCCTTTGTATATTAAAATTCACTTATACTCTATAAAATTATTTAATCAATTTAATCCTATCTATTATTTCATCTCTCTTATTAAAACAATTATCGTCAATTTTTGCAGAAAGTTTAGATTCTAATGGTAAAATTTTATCATTTTTGTTTTCAACACAATTAAAACATAATGTTCCTTCTAAAGTATTTTCTATATGCCTTCTTCTCAATTGTATAAATGTTTCATTGTTCCACGCATCAATTAATTTTGTATTGTTTAAATCAGCCACAGCTAAATAATTTTGGAAATCTGCACAACAAGCTGTAATATATCCTTCACAGGTTATATGTAGTTTGTTAAAAGGGAGTGGGCAATATGTACTCATTGGGACATCTTCTGTGTTATCCACCTCAAGAAGATTATTGATTTCATACATTACTCCACATTGATTTTTACAATTCAAAAAGGCTATATTGTCAGAAATTTTGCCAAATTTTTCAACAAAAATTTCTTTCTCTACTGCAGTATATTTTGTCAAAATACAAGAAACAAAGATTTTAAAATTAAGTTCATGCTCTTTTCTGTATTCAAATAAATACTTGAGATTATTGTAAACCTCTTCAAAATTATCTTGCCCATGTATCGCTAAATATTTTTCTTTAGTACCTGCATTTATTGAAAACTTTATACTATCTATTCCAGATTCTACTATGCTTCTTGCTCTTTCTGGCATTAGCAACGCCCCATTAGTAGTAATATATACATATTCATATCCTATATCTTTAGCTAGTTTAATATATTGCTCCAAATCTTTATTTATCAAAGGTTCCCCTGTAGAATAAAATCCCACTTCTCTAGTTCCTAAATCGTATGCTTCCTTTAATATTCTACAAGCAAAATTGAAATCAATTAATGATTTTTTTCTAGTCATCTTAGAATTTGCACAAAAAACACAGCTATGATTACATGCATTTGTAACTTCAAGAAGCATATTTTTAGGGAAGTCTGGCATTAACTCTTTATTTTCACTATAATATTGATTCATTCTATCTTTAAAACTTATGTTTTTATTCATTTTTAATTCTCCTTAGTATAATCTTTACTTAATAATAAATTAAATTTTAATCTTATTTTGTTCAAAATACATTCTATATATTCTTTTACAATTACTTATAATAGCTTTTTTACATTCTTTTTGGATAATTAATAAGAGTTTAGATTTTATAATTATATAGATAATTTTTATTGAAAATAGAGAAATGAATTTAGATAAATATAATGTATAACTTATACTTTTGTCAATATAAAAAGCAAATTAATATACCTAAATTCAATAAAAGATATACTAATTTGCTTTAAATCTTTAGACAATTAGAAATATTATAATACTTTATTAATTAAAATCCTTGTGAATTTTTCCCCTCCACTTTTATTTAAATGTGATCCATCTCTAAAATCTTCATCTTGCATTTCATCACAATCAAAGTAATCAAATATTTGAAAATTAAATTCTGTTCTTAGAGACTCCATTATTACACTAAATTGCTTTTTTAACTTTTCATCAAAATACTTAGAATAAACTTTATTAACTGGGAAAACAACAAATTTTATTTCACATCCATAATCTTGTAACATATTAACGTATGCTTTTAAGATCTCAATGTTGCTTTTCACTGTTAATGGATAATCCTTCCGACTATCTCTAATAGCTTCCTCTTTACATCTTGCATTTCTTTCATTCATTTCATATTCTAGTAAGGAAGTATTTGCTAACACTTCAGATTTCATTTCACCTAAATTATCATAATCAAAATTATCTAATACTTCATAATTATAATTACAAAACTCATTTTCTAATCTTCCCCTATTATCATCAACTAAATCTTTATATATCATTTGACAGTCATATTTATAATACTCTTTTATCTTTGACGAATCGTATTCAAAACTAAAATAACTTAGTCCTATTATAACCTTCTTAATTTTGTTATTTATCTGTAATGCTTTTTTACAAATTAAGTAATTAGTATATAAATCTGAGGAATCCATAGCTAAATTCACTAAGCTTTTTGGTGCTAGTGTTGAATCAATTCCCCATCTTGCATAAGATAATCCTGTAACAATAGTATCTATCCTTTTAGAACTTACTTCCTCTAACTTTTTTTCTAAGTACCTCTTCATCTGATAACAACGTTCTAAGTAATTATATATCTCCCATAAATATATTATCTTATCTTCAGTAACATTTAAATTTATCAATTCTTTAGTTATTTCATTCTTAGCACTTGATGCTATAAAAATCGAATCATAATCATATTTTTTTATTTCACTAGGAGTAATAATTAACTTTCCTTCTTTATATTGTTCTATATCTCTCCTTTGTGTCTCTATAAATCCAACTATTTCTATATTATCTTCATAAATTATAACTTTTGATTTATCCCACGCTGAACCTGTTCCCCAAACTAATACTCTGCGCATAATATCCATTCCTTTCTATAAATAGTATTCTTTTTATAATACCTAAATAAAATATTAATTCTATTTTTATGTTTCTATCAGTACAATTACTTTTAAATTGAAGATTTTAATTTAAATATTATTAATAACTTTCATCTTTGTCAATACTTTTAGCCTACCTTGTCGCCCAAATGTCTCCACCTATAGTTAACTTTTCATTATATTAATAATCTTTTTCCTTGAATTTATCAATTGAAAGACAGTTATTTAGTCCATAATTTTTTACACTTATCCAGGAACGTGTAGCCGTTATCTCCAACTAAAAAAAGTTGGAGTGTTACAAATGCTAGCTGTCGGATAAAAAAGTTAACACATAGACTAAGATATCATTTTGTTAATAAGAATGTACTAAGACACAAATAAAAAAGCAAATTAAAACATCTCATAAAAACATAAGATATTTCAATTTGCTTTACTTTTTAATAACTAGATTTTATATTAAAATTTAATTCATATTTTCCTTATACCATTGGTATACATCTCTTATACCATCTTCTAAATTAATGCTATATCTCCACCCTATGGATTTTAACTCGCTTACATCACAAACTTTTCTTGGTGTACCATCTTTCATTTTTGTATTAAATATAATTTTCCCATTGTATCCCACAATTTTTTTTATCAACTTAGCTAGATCTTTTATTGATATTTCTTCTCCTGTTCCTATATTTACATGCTGTTCTCCATCATAATTATTCATTAAAAATACGCATGCATCTGCCATATCATCTACATGCAAGAATTCTCTTAACGGAGTGCCAGTTCCCCATACTTCAACTTCTTCTGAATTATTAACTTTAGCCTCATGAATCTTTCTTATCAATGCTGGCATAACATGGGAAGTATTTAAATCAAAGTTGTCGTTTCTTCCATAAAGATTAGTTGGCATACAACTAATAAAATTATCCCCATACTGCCTCTTAAAAAATTTACACATTTCAAGACCAGCTATCTTAGCCACTGCATAAGCTTCATTAGTAGGTTCAAGTTCTCCTGATAACAATTCACTTTCTTTAATCGGCTGTTCTGCAAATTTAGGATATATACAGCTACTTCCTAAAAATAATAATTTCTTCACTTTATTATCATGAGCTGCTTTTATTACATTGCTTTCTATCATTAAATTTTCATATATAAAATCTGCTGGATATACATCATTAGCATATATCCCTCCAACTTTAGCTGCTGCTAAAAAAACATATTCTGGTTTTTCAATCTCAAAAAATGAACTAACATCTGATTGATTAATTAAATCTAATTCAGCATGAGTTTTCAAAATCAAATTATTATACCCATTATTTTTTAAACATCTAACAATAGCTGAACCAACTAATCCTCTATGGCCTGCAACAAATATTTTCGAACTTTTATTCATAATATTCACCTTTCAAATAATCTAAACTTCTATCTGATTATCTATTCCATATATTATCTCTTTTAATCCAATAAAATTCGCTTTTTCTCTAAAACCATACTCTACCAATACATCTTTTATTTCATCATAATAATCAATTGATAATACCACCACATATATATCTTCTATATTTTCTTCTAATAGTTTATTAGGTGAAAATACTCTTAGTCCATCTTTTTCTGTTCCTTCATCAAATTTATTAGATGAAATTAAGTAATCTATATTTAATTCAAAAAATTCTCTGTAAAGGTTTATTCCACTTCCAGTTCCCCACCCAACAATTTTTTTATTATTTATTTGTAATTCTTGCGAAAAATTATTCCAATATATATTTCTTAAAAAACTGCTTACTTCTTCTTGATGATTATAACCAAATTCTTTATTCAAATATTTACCTATTACATCAATTGTCTTTTGTCTCTCGTCATCATCATAATCATCTCTATAACTTCTTATTATATTTAATAAAACTCTCTCAGAAATATACACATGATTCTCTTCCTCATCTTGCCACTTTTGTGTTGTATAATTAAAATATTTTATATCGCTACTATTTAAATCCATATACTTCACAAAATCATTCATATATTTCTTATCTTTTCCTTGGAAATGGACTGCATTTATCTTAATAAATTTTTTAGAAAATATACCTCTTACGTACAATTTCCCATTCATAGTATATATCTTTTTCTTATTTTCTATCCTCTCATAATTTTCATAGTTATGTATGCATATATCAAAGACACTACCATCTCGTTCTACAGAAATATCTTCTGTAATATTTCTATGTTCATTTGCAAACATCATAAATAATGTCATATCACATATTCCACCATGTTTTATATAAGATAAAATGTTAAAAAATTGCTCATTCTTATCCTTATAAGAATAACACTCTACTATAAAATCACATACTCTCTTAAGCATTTCATAGGTAAAAAAGCATTCATTAGCACTAGTACCGCAATAATATATCTTTCCTTCATTTTTAAATTTATTTATATCATAATCTAAAATAACATCTGAGTCTTGATAATACCCCTCAAATATAGATTTTTTTTCCATGTACTCTAAGATATTAAACCAACGTTGTATGCATAATAATTCATATTCGTAGGGGTTACTACTTAAGTGTATATATATTTTTTTAAATTCATTTGCATATTTACTATATTCATCAATATACGCATGCTCCACAAAATCATATACATCATTTGATTTATCCCCTAATAAAACAATATTACAATTAGGATTTTTTATTTTTGCACATCTTAAACTAGTCTGCAAATATTCTGCATTACCTGTATGTACATAAAAAATGTGTTTCATAATTATTTTCTCCTACACTTTATATAATAATATTATTTAATTGACATTCCAGCAATCTCTATCATATCCGAATCTACCATCATAGATATCAACTGATTAAAACTTACTGCTCTTTTCCAACCTAACTTTTCTTCCGCTTTCCTACAATCTCCATGCAACAAATCAACTTCTGCTGGTCTAAAGTACCTAGGATTGATGTCTACTAATAAGGTGCCAGTTTTGGTATTGTAACCTTTTTCTTCTACTCCTGAACCTCTCCATTCAATTTCTATGCCAACTTCTTTGAATGATAGCTCTACAAATTCTCTTACTGTATGAGTTTCATTTGTTGCTAATACATAATCATCTGGTTTATCCTGCTGTAACATCAACCACATACCTTTTACATAATCACCAGCAAAGCCCCAATCTCTTTTTGCATCCAAATTACCTAGAGATAACTTGTCCTGTTTTCCTGCAACAATTGATGCTACTGCTCTTGTTATCTTTCTTGTTACAAATGTTTCACCTCTTCTAGGTGATTCATGATTAAACAATATTCCATTGCACGCGAATACACCATAAGATTCTCTATAATTAACTGTTATCCAATATGAATATAACTTTGCCACTCCATAGGGGCTCTTAGGATAAAAAGGTGTTTTTTCATTTTGAGGTGCTGTTTCTGGCAATCCTCCAAACAATTCTGATGTTGATGCTTGATAGAATTTACACTTTAATCCTGATTCTCTTATTGCATCTAAAAGTCTTAAGGTTCCAACACCTGTAGCTTCAGCTGTATACTCTGGGACTTCAAAAGATACAGCAACATGACTTTGAGCTGCTAGATTATATATTTCATCTGGTCTTATTTTTTCAATAAGCCTATTTAAATTACTAGAATCAGTTAAATCTCCATAATGAAGAAATAATGACTTATTTCCAATGGTAGGATCTTCAAATAGATAATCAATTCTAGTTGTACTTATCATACTATGCCTTCTTATAATTCCATGAACCTCATATCCTTCTTTTAAAAGGAATTCTGTTAAGTATGATCCATCTTGTCCTGTTATTCCTGTAATTAATGCTCTTTTCATTTTTTCACCAACTTTTATTCTCTTAATTTAGTCTATAGTAGCATAACATACTGTATCATATCCATGGTGACGAATTTGAATTTTATAATCTGGACTCAATGTCTTAATATAAAGTGGAACTTCCCATAATTGCTTAAATTCATTTCTATGATAAATACATATTGCAAGTTTAGGTTTATATTTCTTTATTGTCTCTTGCAATCCTTCTAATGCATTTATTTCCTCGCCTTCTATATCCATTTTAATAAAAGTAGATTTAATTTTTAAATCATCCCCTTTTATCACATCTATACTACAATCTGCTTCTTCTGCACTTTGTATTATATGGGAACCTGCATCAGAATTTATAAAATTTAATTTTCCTGTTACATTGGATAGTCCCTTATTATAAATTTCTATATTCATATAATCATTAAGATTCTTTTTTAATAATTCATACAAACCTATTTCTGGCTCAAAGGCATATATTTTATTATATTTATTATTCACAGCTTTAAGAAAGTTAGTAATAGAATCTCCATCATATGCTCCTATATCTATATATGTCTCATTTTCATTTAAACTCATTATTGACTTATCAAAATATTGATTAGGAATTATTATATCAGCATAAATTTTTTCCGAATTCAAATAATTTTCATACCTACTTTGAACTATAGTTTTATACACATAAATTGATTCTTCATCATCTAATAGTTCTATTACTTTTTGAATTTCTTGTATATTATCCTCTATATGTTTTCTATCATCAATATCATCACTTAAGTAATAACCAAATCTATCACTGATATTTAATGGAGAAATTAATAATTCTCTATTAAACCCAAGTTGCAATAATTGCTTTCTGATTTCCCCTATATATGTTAAACTACCTAAAAAAACAACAGTATTGTTGATATTAACTTTTTCAATTACTAGATTAGGTGCAATTATTTCAATTCCTTCATAATAAGTATTTTGAGCATTAGGATTATTATCCAATATATAATCAACTTTTATATTATTATATCTAAGAAATTTCACTAATTTCTTACCACCTTTAGAAGCAGAAAAAACTACTACTATATTATTTTTTATCCTTTCATATAAGTTGCTCTTTAAAAAATTAACTTCTCTTTTTTTTTCTAATTCTGCTAACAAACTCATCATTATGCCTCCAACTTATCATAAATTAAAACTATACTTAATTTATACTATCTATGTATCCAATAAGTGATTCCATACTAATAAAATCTCTCTCTTCTTGTAATCCAATAAATTTAAGAAATCCTCGTATTTCTTGATAATATGAAATACTCAATACTATTATAAATATATTGTTTTTATCTTCGCTCAATATATTGGATATATTGAATATTTCTGCTTCATTAAACGCATGTCCAACTTTTTTCTCATCCACATCAACAAAATAATCAAACTTAATATCATAATATTGTTTTAAATGATTTATACCATTACCACAACCCCAACCTATTATTTTTCTACTCTTTATATTTAATTGTTTATAATTTCCATTTGATACTTTCTTAATATTATTATCAATGATATTAGCACTAATATCATTCAATTTAGCATATTCTCTAATAGCATCATATGCATCAACATTCTTAGAATTATTTTTTTTCAAATTCATCAGCGCTTCTTTAGAAACTTTATAATCTATAATGTCCATTTCTTTCTTGCAATCTTCTTTTTCCCATTGGGATAAGTTAAAGTTAAAACAATATATACCATCTACACTATCTATTTCATTATATTTTACAAATGATTTAATATAGCATTTATTGTCGGAATGAAAATGAATTGAGAATAATCTTTCAAACTTATTAATTATTGAATCTTTAGCATATAGCTTACCATTAATTAGATATATTTTTGTTTTATCTCCAATAAAATCATATTTATGCATATGAAAAGCATTAGTATGATCTTGTGCATTTACATTAAATCCAAATATTCCTCCATTTGTTCTTTCTCCAATATTACTTACTCTACTTTCATTATAATAAATATATAAACTTAGCAATTCCATATCAGTTACGTTTGTCCATTTATTAGTTTCTTTAATATGTTTCATATGAGATCTAATTTCACATAACTCCATTAGTTTTTCTTTTTTCTTATAATAACTCAATATAAAATCACAAAAATCATTTAGAATATCAACTGTAAAAGCAGATGTATGTCCACTGCAATCGCAATACCAAAACTTGTTATCATATACTATATGCTCAATATCACAATCTAATATACAATCGGAATCTTGATAAAACCCTGCCTGTATATTATTTTTTACCATATACTCTAAAATAATAAACCATCTCTGTATGCAAAAGATTTCATAATTATATTCTTTATCACTTAAATGAATATAATATTTTTCAAATTCATTTGCATATCCATTATATTTATTTATATTTTCATACTGTATTCCTTCACATATAGAGTTATCAATTTCATCTCCCAGTAAGATAATCTTACTATTAGGACTCTTTACTTTTACCTGCTTTAAACTTTCTAATAAATAATCTGAATTTCCCTTATGAACATAAAAAATATATTCAAAATAATTATTATATTTTTGCATAATAAATATCTCCCTTCACTCAACATGCTTAATCTAAAAACAATATTTATTACACAAGTAACTTTTCTATTGAAACAACACTGATTTTATCTATTTTTTTCCTTATATCATCTTTTATATCTTTATAATAATAATAAGGAGTAATTATTATCAAATCATTTTCATTTACTTTTTTACAATATTCTTCTAACGTAATGCAATCTAATTCAGTACTGTCATTAATAAAGTGTTTATCAATAAAACATTTTATTTGCAAAATACCTTCTTTTCTAATTTGTTTATATAAGTTAATTCCAATGGTTCCATGTCCATATATCACCACACATTTTATACCATACATACTAATTATATTGTTACTAATAGTTTGTCCTTCAAATATTGTATTTAACCATCTATTCATAAAATCAAATTTATTTTTATAATCTTGCAATAATTCTCTATAAGATTTAGGCATAAATTTTATTCTAATTTGATTCATGATATCATTATTAATTTGTAATTTTTCAGAAAAACTCCATTGGAAATCATCATCAACATCTAACTCAAATTGATTAGTATTACTACAATGTATTCCACTTCCATCTAGTCCTATATTTTTTGTTAATGATTTAACTGGTATAATTGTGTATTTATTTCTTATCATCTGATTAAAACAAAAGTATACGTCCCAAGCATTAAGTTTTCCTTCTAATTGTTGCTCGAGCATCTCTGTAAAATCCTCTCCACATTGATTGAATTTTTCCACTAAATTTCTATTTTTTCTAAATTTATCGTATACATCAACATTCCATGTCACTTCTTCCCATCTATCTTTCCAAGTAGCCCACCCCCATGAGCAACTTCGTAAACTTAAATAAATATCTTCATTGTAATATTGTGGAATACTATTTGCAAAATTAAAACCACCTATTGATGTTATATGGTTGTATTTTTCATAATACGATAACGCTTCATTCATGAATCTTAGAAATTTTGAAGATGTTATTATATCATCTTCGACAACAATCACTCTTCTATGATTTTCCAAAACATAACTAATACCTTCTCTTATAGATCTATCAACGCCTTTATTTTCACTTGATTCAAATAAAATGCACTTTTTAAATCCACTAATTTGGCTTACTATTCTTTTCACTTCATTAATTTTATCTAAATCATCACTAGTCCTGCATCCATCCAAAAATACATATAAAATACTTTTATCTGCCAATTCATTCTTCTTTAATGCATCTATCGTCATTTGTATATGATTAGGTCTATTATATCCAAACAACGCTATTGGAGCCAATTCCATACTATCCTCTTCCTTTCATTCTATTCACAAAGATTTACTTCAAATCTATCTAAATCAAATCTTTTGCATTAACTTATCTAATTACTAAATTGTAAAATGCAACAACATGTTTATTGGTATAGACTTGTCTTGATTCAACTTAGTATTTAACTGGATAAATTGCACAATGATTCTTTGATGTGATAATTATCCCTTTTTTTAAAAGGGTTTTTTAAAATGCATACCTACCTCTTATTTTCTTAAGAAGTAATGCATGCATTTCCACTATCTTATTTGATTTATCATGCCCCACATTTCGTCTGCGGTGCTTATAGCTTTTGAGCCTAATTGGAAGGCTCTTTGTGTCATAATCATATCAGTGAACTCTTGTCCCATATCTACATTGGAACCTTCAACATAGCCTTGAACTATGTCCACATTTTTTTCTCTATACACATTGGTACCTGTATTAGGAACATATAAATTATCTCCCTTTGAAACAAAAGCCTTGCTCCCCATAGCATTATATACTGGTATTTCAGCAACCTTAGTATAATTTCCATCTGCTTTAGAAAAAACATTTCCAGCTGTATCCACTGTGAATGTACCTGAATATAACCTTACATTTTTTTCGTTATATCCATTTTCATATTTCATCTGAAGAACATTTCCTGAAGAGTCAACAATTTTACCATCTCTGTCTATTTCAAAATTGCCTTGTCGCTCATATGCATAGGTTCCATCTTGAGTTCTTACCATAAAGTACCCCTTACCATCCAAAGCAAAGTTAGAATCATTTTTAGTCTCATTTAATGGTCCTTGCTCATCATATCTTACCCAATCAACAGCTCTAACACCTGTACCAGTATATGCTTTGTTGCCATCAGTAGGATACCCTTTTCTATCTAAGGTTTCAGTCATAAGATCTTTGAAAGATACATCAATTCTCTTATATCCATCTGTAGTTGCGTTTGCTAAATTATTTGAAATTGCATCTAATTTCTCCTGATTAGCATTCATGGCTGATTTTCCATTCCATAAAACTCTAAACATATATCATTCCTCCAATTTCCAAGTCATGTATAATATCTTATACTTTACCTACCTCAGTAGCTGCTTTTCCCATGCTTTCATCTATCATCTTTACAATCTTTTGATTTGTTTCAAAACTTCTCATTGTAGTCATCAAATCTATCATAGTGTCAGTTAGATTAACATTTGATTTTTCAAGAGCCTTATTTTGTACATCTAAGTTATTGTTGTATGTAGGATTAGTCCCCTTGTACAAGTTATCTCCTGCTTTTTCTAAACTTTTATTATAATCATTAAAATCTGCACCTAACAACTTATATTTTGGCACACTATTTATAGTCAAATTTTTACTTCCATCCATAGCTAAAGATCCATTTCCTATATAAATTGGACCTGTAGCTCCTGAAGTTAAATCTGTACCAAGCACGCTGTCACCACTATCTGTCACTAAATATCCTGCATTATCTATTCTAAAATGGCCATCTCTTGTAAAGTAATTTTCATTATTATGCTTTACTGTAAAAAATCCTCTACCTTGAATTGCAAAATCAGTAGTATTATCTGTAATTTGAGTAGCACCTTGTGTAAACTTAACAGTAGTTCCATCAATTCTTGATCCTAAATTCAATTTTCCTAATTGGTTTGGAACATTAACCCCACCACTTATTTTATCTCTATTTTGAATCATTACGTCTTTAAAACTCTTAGTTATAAGTTCATCTTCTTTATACCCATTAGTATTAACATTTGCCATATTGTTTGAAATAACATCTTGTTTTGCTTCAAGATTTATCATTCCTGATACTGCTGTATACAAACTTCTTATCACTTTTTATTCACATCCTTATTAAAAAAAACTTTATCTTCATCCGAATAGTGCATACCATAGCTTCGTGCTTTTTCCTCTATTTCTGCCTTAGTTGGAGTCCTATCTAATTTATAAAGTAACATCATAGATGTTGCTAGAACAATTCCTATACCAATGCCAATCAATATTTTCCTGTCACTTAAAAAGTTAAAGATATCTTTTAATATTTTAATAATCCTTTTATTAATAATATCTCCCCCTTTCCAAAGCCTAACTCATTACATATTTCCTCATCAGATTTTCCTTGATCTACTAATTCTTTTACTTTTAGAATTTTTGAGTTTACATTATCTTTATTAAAATCAGACTGTTGTGAGCTTTCATTATCTATATTAACATTATTGTCTTCCTTTTCAATTGTAACTTGATCTTCTACAATATCTTCCTCGACTTTTATTATATCGTCTATTGTTTCACTTTTTTTAGTCATTTTTATAATATTATTTATACTTTTTTTCAAATCTTCTATTTCCACTTGAACTTCAGTTATATTTTCTGCATATTCTCTTCTAACTTCACCTAATTTGAATTCAAACTCTTTTAAATCTTCCTCTTTTGATTTTAATATATCGCCAAAATTATTTTTGTTTTTATGTTCTTCTTTTTTAATTGCATTTCTATTTATTATTATAAGTGCAATACCTATTATCAATAAAATTATTGGTACCATAATTAATCCTCTTTTATCTTATATATAGTTTTTGCATTTCTTTTCTTAAATTTGCAATAGCTCTACTATGTAACTGACATACTCTAGATTCCGAAACCTCTAGTACTTTACCTATTTCCTTTAATGTTAACTCTTCATAATAATATAAACTCAAAACCGTCTTATCTCTCTCATTTAACTTATTTATTGAAGCCTCTAATAGTTTTATTTCTTCTTTCTCTTCGTATATCCTCTCAGGACTAGGACTATTCTTATCTTCAATTAACCCTTTAAATGTTACTTCTTCATCCTCAGAATAAATGGCATTTTCCAATGAAATTACAGATATGTAGTTTATGTAATTTTCTATTTCACCAATTTCTTTAAAGCTCATATTTAATTCCTTAGATATTTCTTCATTGGAAGGCTCTCTCATAAGCTTATTCTGCAAATTTTGTACTGCATCATTATACCTATTCAGCTTATCTATAGCACCTTTAGAAATAGGACTATTTTTTCTAATTTCATCAATCATAGCCCCTCTTATTCTAATGGACGCATAGGTAGAAAATTGCATTCCCTTGCTTTCATCAAACTTATTGAAAGCATCCATAAGTCCAACCATCCCACAAGCTATTAATTCTTCATATTCAAGATGCTTGCTTTTACCCAAAATAACACGCGATGCTATATATTTTACTAGCGGTATATATTTTTCTATTATTTGTTCTTTAGGTAATGATTTAATGGACATATTCCTTTCCCCCTTAAATATTAAGTAAGTTCTCTTTGTTTTCTCATCAACTTAAATACATTGCTTATAATAACTTCTCTATCTCTTTCACTAATGTCTGTAAATTCAACTCCATAAAGATATCTTCCATCGTCAGTTTTTTCTTTGCGCACAACTTTCCCTGTCACTTGCAAATTTTTATTGTATTGTTCTAATTTTAAGTAAACTTCATCATTCTTATTATGTTGTATCTTAGAGATAAATCTTATACCACCGCCACTTAAATCTGTAACCCATTCTTTTGTATAAGCTATTTTATCATCTACCTTTGTACCAACCTCTACTGAATCTACCAAACCAACTCTCACATAATTTCTACGTTGTATTTGAGTTATCTTATAAGGTTTAGTAAGTTTAATTAACCTTACATTTCCTGATATTTCCCTGCCTATGACTTTGCTGGTAAGTCTAAAGGTATTTCTTTTATGGTCGAAATATATCATATCAACCTCTTCATTTATTTTTAGTAATAGATACTCACCATCTACAACAGGTAAATATAATGAAATGAAGTCTTCTTCTACATCCTGAATTTTGCTTTTATATATCTTGTCACCATACTCAACGTCTATATTAGTATTAACAAGAATATCGAAATTTTCCATGCTAGTTCCCCCTATTTAAGAAAAGATATTAAATATTTTTTTAAACAATCCCCTAGCACCAATTCCATTGTTACTTTCATTTCCTCCACCAAGAGTGCTGCTAATTTGTTTTATACATCTTGCCGCATCAGAATTGGGAAATTGTACAGAAAAGGGTACTTGGGATCTTACAGCTTCCACTAGCTTCTTATCATCATAAATTTGCCCTAAATAATTTAATTCAATACTTAGAAACCTATTAACTGCACTATTAAATTTATAATAAGTGTCTGTTCCTTCCTCTTTACTATAAGTTTTATTTACAATGACGCTAGCCTTATCTTTTATTTTAAAGTGATTTACTGCTTTTAGCAAGCTGTAAGCATCGGTTAAAGAGGTTGGTTCTGGAGTTGTAATTACTATTAATTGGTCACAACAAGTGATAAATGCCAAAACACTTCTGTTTATCCCTGCACCTGTGTCCATTAAAATATAATCAAAATCATCAAGACTTTCTAACTTTTCCAAAAATATTTCTCTTTCTCTTTCATTTAAGTCTTCGATTTTGTTTATACCTGAACCTCCTGATAATAATTTTATTCCTTCTGGTCCCTCACATAAAACATCTAGTATATCCATGTTATTTGATATCACATTGAATATGTTATATCTTGGATAAATGCCCATTAATACATCATCATTTCCCATGCCTATATCAGCATCAAATACTAACACCTTATTACCCATTCTTTGCAATTGTATAGCCAGATTTACTACTATATTGCTTTTTCCAACTCCACCCTTACCGGATGTAATAGTAATTATTTTAGCTTTTTTTCTTGGCTCATCATCACTTTCTCTTGCAAGTCTTCTCAATCTTTCTGCTTGATCTAACATATATTATCCTCTCCTAATGATAATTTCACAAGTTTATCTACAGATAGTTCTGCAATATCATCTGGAACATTTTGACCTACAGTTAAAAAACTAACTGGAGTTTTTGCTTTATAAATTATATTAATTATAGAACCATATACTGTGGTTTCATCAAGCTTTGTTATAATTGTATTCTTGTAATTTAAAGCCCTAAACCCTTCTGTAATAGCTGAAATATCTTTATTCTTAGTGGTTGCACTTATAACTAAATGAATGTTATCTGTTTTTACCTTTGATATAAACGCTCTAAGTTCTGATATTTGCATTTGATTTTTACTACTTCTTCCTGTAGTATCAACAAGTATAACATCACAATCTTTTAATGCTTCAATAGCTTCTTCCATTTCCTTAATAGTTATTACAACCTTAAACGGTATATTCATTATTTCAGCATAAGTTTTAAGTTGTTCTACAGCACCTATCCTATATGTATCTATAGTGATTAATCCAACTTTCCTCTTTTCTATTAAAGCTAATCGTCCTGCTAACTTTGCAATAGTAGTAGTTTTCCCCACACCTGTAGGGCCAACTAGAACCATAGCTCCTTCTATTGATTGTGTTGTTAGCCTAATTTTCTTGGACAGTATTTCTTTAATACAATCTATCCAGAGAGCATCGGTATCACTATAATTATTTTTGTACTCTACTAAGATTTCATCAATGACCTCCGCATCGAAATCATTTTTTTCTAAAAATTCTTCTATCTCCTTAATAATAGACTCTTCCTCATTCTCTAAAGGAGATGTTCCCTTTGAAAGATTCTCCAACATCTTTTTCATATCCTTAAGCTCAGTTGCAAGGTTTGGTTCTTCTTTTACATCATTGGTAGTTTCTTTTAATTCTTTATTTTTATTTTCTAAAATTTCTTTAACTTTACTTTGAAGTGGATTGATTTTAAGTTGTTCAACTTCATCAGATTTTTTTTCTGAATTTTCTATAGCAGCGGTAACTTCTATGAGCTTATTTGAAAAGAATCCTTTTATACCTGGCTTTCTTATTTTTCTTTGGCTAATAATAATTGCATCTTTCCCAAGTTCGTATCTTATTCTTGTCATGGCTTCATTCATGTTATTTACTATATATCTTTTTATCAACATCTATATACTCACTACTCCCTCAGTTCTTATCTCAACGTCATTTGGTATCTCATTTAATGATAACACAATTATATGTGGGAATGCCATCTCAATTAGACGTCTAAATGCTGGTCTTATATTGGGAGAAACTAAAATAATTGGTTGATTGTTATGGAAATACACAGAATCAACTGCGTCTCTTATATTGGTAAATATTTTTGTCGTTGTATCTGGGTCAATAGCTGGGAATGAGCCTTGAACTGATTTTTGAAGATTGTTTGATATCATATTTTCCAATTCAGGACTTAATGTTACAACTGTAACTGCTCTATTTTCATTAATCAATTGATTACAAATAGTTCTTGCCAATGAATATCTTACATACTCAGTTAACACTTCAATATCCTTAGTATTTCTTGAGTTATCTGCTAAAGATTCCATGATTGTAACCATATCTTTTATTGGAACCTTTTCTCTTAATAAATTTTGTAATACTTTTTGAAGCTCTCCTATAGTCATTAAATCCGGAATCAACTCATCAACAACTGCGCTGTATTTTTCTCTAGTTGCATCAACAATATCTTTAACTTCTTGTCTTCCTAATAACTCATATGAATGTGATTTTATGGTTTCTGTTAAATGAGTAACCATAACTGTTGTAGGATCAACCACAGTTAAGCCCTTTATTTCAGCTTCTTCCCTTTGATCTTTATTTATCCAAGTTGCTGCCAAGCCAAAGGTTGGTTCAACAGTTCTAATACCAGGAATATCGGCATTATCTCCTACTGGATCCATACATAAAAGCATATTTGGCATAAGCTCTGAAGATACTATTACAGTTCCTCTCAATTTAACAACATATTCATTTGTCTTCAATTGTAAATTATCTCTTATTCTTATTGGTTGAACTACTATACCCATTTCTATAGCACACTGTCTTCTTACTGAAGAAATTCTTTGAAGTAAATCTCCACCTGAACTTTCATCTGCTAATGGGATAAGTCCATATCCAACTTCTATTTCTATAGCCTCAACTGAAAGCAAATTCATTACACTCTCAGGTTCTTTGCTTTCCATTTCAACAATTTCTTCTTCACTTCTTGTATACTCCATAACCTTCTTCTCTTTTTCTGCATTAAATAATACATAAGAAAGAGCTCCTGATCCAACTGCTAATGTCCAAAATGGTACTGTTGGCATGGCTGGAATTATTCCCATAAAAAACATAACTCCAGATGCAAGTGCTAAAACTATTGGAAATCCAGTAAGCTGTTTTGTAAGTGTAGTACCAAAATTGTCATCAGTTCCTGATCTAGTAACCAAAATACCTGATGCAGTAGAAATTAACAATGCTGGAATCTGTGCCATAAGTCCATCACCAACCGTTAGTTTTGTATAGGTTGATGCTGCAGAGGCTACATCCATATTTTTTTGCAACACACCAATTATAATTCCACCAATAATATTAATAAATACAACTAATATACCTACTGTGGCATCTCCCTTTACGAACTTAGACGCACCATCCATTGAACCATAGAAGTCTGCCTCTAATTGAAGGTCTGCTCTTCTTTTCTTCGCTGTAGCTTCATCTATAAGTCCTGAGTTTAAGTCAGCATCAATGCTCATTTGTTTACCTGGCATAGCATCAAGAGTAAATCTTGCAGATACTTCTGAAACTCTGCCTGCACCATTAGTGATAACTATAAATTGAACTATTACTATAATCATGAATATAATAATACCAACTACATAATTTCCTCCGATAACAAACTCACCAAATGCAGCTATAATTTTACCTGCATTGGCTTCGCTTAGAATCAATCTTGTAGATGATATATTAAGTCCCAATCTAAATAAAGTAGTAATCAATAATAAAGTAGGAAACACTGATAAATCTAAAACGTTACTAGAGAACATAGTTATAAGAACTATAACTAATGATATAGTTAAGTTTAAAGCTATCAATAAGTCTAGAATTGCAGGTGGGAATGGTATAATTATCATCAAAATAATACACAAAACCCCTATAGCTACTATAATATCTTGATTGTTCTTCAAACTAAATTTTCTTTTGCCAACTTCCAAGTTGAATTCCTCCTTTATTACTTAAGTTACTTTTTTTGCATCTTATAAACTATAGCTAGGATTTCCGCAATTGCTTGATACAAGTCTTGTGGAATATCTTCTTCTAATTCTACCCTATCATATATTAATCTTGCTAATGGCTTATTTTCTATAATAGGGATATCATTTTCTTTAGCTTTCTCCTTTATATTAAGAGCTATAAGATCTGCTCCTTTTGCTACTAATTTTGGAGCTTGCATTTCACCTTCTATATATTTAAGAGCTACAGCATAATGGGTTGGATTTGTGATTACCACAGTGGCATCTGGAACTGCTTGCATCATTCTACTTCGAGCCATTTCTCTTTGCTTCTGCTTTATCTTTCCCTTAACCTGTGGATCTCCTTCTGCTTGTTTAGCTTCTTCCTTAACTTCTTGTTTTGTCATTTTCATTTCTTTTTTAAATTTGAACTTTTGATATGTAAAATCTGCTATAGCTATTATCACCATAACAATTGTTATTTTTCTAAATATATCTACAATAAGAGATTTAAGCTGTAATCCTATTGTAGGCATATAGGTATTTCCAAATTGCAATATAGTACGAAAATTATCTCTAATAAATCCATATCCTATAAAACCTACCACTGAAACTACTATTAAGTTTTTGCCTAAATCTACGAGACTTCTAGTAGAGAACATATTTTTAAAACCGTTAATTGGATTCAACTTACTAAATGTTGGCTTAAGCGGTTCCTTGATAAACATAAATCCTGTTTGAATAAGGCTAGACACAACCCCTGCAACCATTATGGCGAAAGCTATAGGTAAAAAAGCTTTAGCAACTTGCAATAGTGAAGTTTTTATCATCTCACCCGCAAATACTGGATTAAATTCAAATTTATATCCCATAGAAAAGAAATATACAAAAGCATTCTTTAAATTTGTTACAATATAATTTCCTAAACTTGCTATTACAAATGTACAGGTTAATAAAGTAATTGCTAAATTTACGTCCTTACTTCTTGCTACCTGACCTTTCTTTCTAGCATCTCCTTGTTTCTTTGGAGTTGCTTGTTCTGTCTTATCATCTCCGGCGAATATGAAGAACATAGGTACTGCACCAAATATTCCTTTATATAAATCAGGAAAATAATTAAATGCACTAACAATAAGTTTAACCATTATAGGTAGAGAAATTAAAAAGCTTACAATTCCCACCAATATTTTTATTGGCATGCCAAGAATCATTACTTGAATTTGAGGTACTGTTCTTGAAATCAAGCCTAATACTACATCTGTCATTAAAATAATAAAAACGATAGGTAACGCTATTTTGATTCCAATAATAAAATATTGCACAAATGCATTAAAAACCATCATAATTGATTGTTGAAATATCATTGTTTGCCCCATTTTTACTACAGTATAGCTTTTCACCAACTCTTTAATGACTAAATGGTGCGTATCTGTAACAAAAAATAAGATTATAGCCATCCAATGCAATAATCTTGCAAGTAATGTATTTGTACTTTGTGAAGTAGGATCATACATTGATAGCATTCCAAGACCAATGTGTATATCCATCAAACTACCCGCTAGATTTACCATATGAAATATTAATGAAGTAACAAATCCCATTACAAGTCCAGTCATGATTTCATTAAAGCAATACATTATTAACATATAATTATTTGATATATTATTAACACCGCTATAGTCCACTGTAAAAATTAATATGTATGATACCAGCACTGTAAAAAAGACTTTAAATGTATTGGGCACACCTTTTGGGAAGAAAGATGGAATGATCATAAAAAAAGTTGACATTCTTAGAAATATCAAAAGTATTCCCAATAGATAAGCTGTATTTATCAAGTTTCTTCCTCCTATTTACTTATGGATGCTATAAGATTAAAAATTCTTTCAGTAAATTGTGCCACCTTACTTAGTATAAAACTTCCCAAAAGTAATCCTGTTAATGCTATTCCTACTAACTTAGGTACAAAAGTTAAGGTCTGCTCTTGGATCTGAGTAGTTGCTTGAAATATACTTATCACTAAACCAATTACCAATCCTACAACTAAAAATGGCCCTGCCACATAAAGAGATGTCATCATTGTGTCCTTTATTATTCCAATGACCATACTTTCTGACATTTAAATCACCTCACATAAAACTTGAGATCAGAGATTTCACCAACAAATACCATCCATCTACCATAACAAATAACAATAACTTAAATGGTAAAGACACCATTGCTGGAGGTAACATGAACATACCCATAGACATAAGCACACTGGCTACAACCATATCTATAATCAAGAATGGTAAGTATATTAAAAATCCTATTTCAAAACCTTTCTTTAATTCTCCAATTGCAAAGGCTGGTACTACTGCTGTTAGTGGAACATTATCTTTAGTTATTTTTGATCTATCATATTTTCCAGCTTCCAAAAACAACTCTAAGTCTTTCTGCCTTGTTTGCTTAAGCATAAACTCTCTCAAAGGCTTGGAGCCTTTATCAATAGCTTCCTGCTGAGTTATCTTATTTTCCATATATGGTTTAAAGGCTGAATCATTAATTTGATTATAAACAGGCATCATTATAAATACTGTTAAAAATAATGCAAGACCTACCATTACCTGATTAGGTATAGCCTGCTGAGCACCTATGGCACTCTTCAAAAATGAAAATGTAACTACTATTCTTACAAAGCATGTCATCATTATTAAAAATGACGGCAATAACGTAAGAGCAGTTAAAAATATAAGTAATTTGATATTAGATACATAATCCTTAGGTGTGCTCTGCTTTCCGTCTACTGAAATATTTACATTAGGTATTCCTGTTGTATTTGGAGCAGCCTGTGCTGTTTTAGAATTAACATAGGTTGCAATTACTACCCCTAGTATGGTTAAACACAGTACTAATAAGACCTTCCATTTCTTCTTCATTTTCCTCTTCCTTTAAAGTTTATATTACGTAGCTTCTGTTTTAAATTAGAAGCTACGTCATTGTATTTATTCATCATTTCTTCTCTATATTTCTTTTGTTCTTCTTCCATATCTTCAATTTCTTCTTTAGATATCTCATCCAATATTTCAACTTTCTTAGGGTTACAAGACATTACATATCCCTTTCCCCTTATCTTAACTATCATTATTGAATTTTCCTTTGATATTTGTGCTTTTTCAATTACTTTTATCTGTTTGCTTCTTCCTGGAGAGTCCATAGTTTTGTTTCCAAACTTAGCCAACAAGTATATCATTAATAATATTATGGCTAATGCTATTATAACCTTTATAAATTCTAGCAATAGATCTGCCAACCCTATCTCCTCTTTCCTATTGGATAATTAAATCTTGAGTAAGTACTTCTATAAATCTACCCTTAGTCAACTTTTTATCAAGCAATTCAACTAATTGTTTTTTAGTTATTTCTAATGAATGAGCATCTGTAGCTTGAGCAGCTGCAAAAAAGTCCTCTTGTTTCTTAGATTGTAAATATTCAAGGGTTATACTCTTAAGCTCAGGTTGCAATTCTGTTAATTCTGTTGCTAAATCCTTATTAGTAGAATCATAACTAACCTTAAGACTGGTTTTTAAATATTTATTAGTGTTTCTATCTCCTGTTAAATTAACTACAAATTCACCTAAATCAAAGTAAGCTGGTTTTACTACTGCTACAGCTTTAGTTGTAGTTCCAGAGTCTTGTTTACCCTTCATTAAGAAGTAAACTCCTCCACCTACTCCTCCTCCTACAAGTAATATCGATATAAGTAATATTATAACAAACTTTATACTTCCTCCACCTGATTTTACTTCAGTATCTTTTTCTTTCTTTTTCTTTGCCATTTTATTATTCCCCCTTATTTGATGTTAGTATAATTATATTTATCCTTCTATTTTGGGCTCTATTTTCTGGTGTATCATTACTAACCAAAGGTCTATATTCACCATATCCTTCAGCACCAAATCTTTTAGGATCTAATTTCTTATATTCAACAAAATATCTTAATACATTAACGGCCCTGTTTGTAGACAGTTCCCAATTGCTTTCAAATTTAAAGGTATTTATAGGCACATTATCTGTATGCCCTTCTATTTCAATATTATTCTTCACCTGACTTATAAATTTTGCAATTCTATCTAGCAAGTCTTTTGAACTTGGTATCAAATCTGCCTTAGCAGATTCAAATAATACACTATCTTTTACTTGTATTATCACACCTCTACTATCATTTTTCACTTCAACATCATTTTTCATTGAATTGCTATTAACATAATCTTCAACTATTTTAAACATATCTTGTGGTTCTAATGTGTCTACTTTATTATCTATTCCATCTTTTGAATTGTTATTTGAGTTCATATTATTCTGTGCTGCAGATATAGAGTTATTATGTGAATATGTTCCTTTAGATTTTGCAGCTACAAAATCAACTTTTTTTTGTTCTTTCTCTGTGATACAAAACAAAAATATAAAGAAAGCAAGTATTACAGTAATGCAGGTAGAATAAGTATTAATCCACAGATTCTCCGTAAAATCATCACCACTTTTCTTCTTTCTTCTAGCCATTTTATATCACTTCCTCTTGTTTTAGTGCAGTTTTTTCTTTTATAAGTTCTAATCTTTCCTTTGGTGATAAATAGGCTATCAATTTTTCTTCTATAATCCCTGCACTTGCACCAGATTGTATTAGTAAAATACCTTCAAGCATCATTTCTTTTACCTTAGTTTCTTTTTCGGATTTTACATTTAAATTTTGTGCTGTTGGAAGTAACAACAAGTTTGACAAAAGAACTCCATAAAAAACTGTAACAAGCGCCTTTGCCATACCTATAGTTATACTTGACACATCTGACATACCTGACCCTAACATTTGAATTAACCCTACTAGAGTACCTATCATCCCAAATGCAGGAGCATAATTAGCCCAAGTTTTAAATATGTTGATTCCTACTTTATGCCTAGCTTCAGCTTCGTCAATTTCCAGATTCATTACTTCTTTTATTACCTCTGGCTCAACTCCATCAATAACCATCTGTAATCCCTTTTGCATGAAAGAATCCTGAAATTCCACAAGGTTATCCTCTAAAGAAAGTAAACCTTCAATTCTTGCTTTTTTTGATACCCCTATAAATTGGCTTAAAATGATTTTGCAAGAAGTATTATCTCTTTTAAAGCTTTGCTTGAATATTTTACCGATATCTTTAAGCTCTTCCAAGCTATATGTAATAATTAATGCACAAAAAGAACCTCCGACAGTTATTAAAATAGCTGTCAGATTATAAAATACAGTTAAATCAGTCCCCCCTATACTCATTCCAAATAGAATCAATATAGTTCCACCTATAATGCCTATTGGAGTTAAGGTATCAGATTTCTTCATTTCAAATTTCATCTCCTAAAACTTCATATTAAAAATCTTATTTTTATATGAGATAACTTTACTTACAACTTCATCAGAAGAATCTATTACTAGATACTTCTTTCCATTGGTTAATGTTATTACAGTTTCAGGAACTTCTTCTATCTTTTCAATATGTTCTGCATTTAATATGAAACTTTCATTGTTTAATCCTGTAACTTCTATCATAATACCCCTCCAAATTATTTATTATGAGGAAGTTACCAAATGGCAACATCCTCATAACAGAATTTCTTATCTATTTAACTATCTCTTTAAGTTTATGATTTCTTGAAGTATTTCATCACCAGTATTTATCATCTTTCCTGATGCTTGGAAAGCTCTAGTTGCTGTAATCATATCAGTGAATTGAGCTGCTAAATCAACATTTGATAATTCTAGCATTCCCCCAAGTACTTGTCCAAATCCCTTTGAATTATCATCACCTTTTGTCTCAAGACCACTTTTAACAATAGCATCTCCTGAGTTGGCTGATTTAGTATATAAATTTCCACCAAGCTTTTGTAAACCTTCTGGATTCTTAAAGCTTGCTAAAGCTATTTGTCCAACAGCTGCTGTAGAACCATCCTCTAAAGCACAGTTAATAACACCAGTACTATCTATACTAAATGATTTTACCTTTAATTCAGTATCTGTACCTGCTATCTTAATCTTATCTGGAATCTTTAATGATTTTAATGTTCCATCAAAAGCCTTTGGTTTCTTACTTCCATCAATAAAACTAACATTTCCATCTGCATCTAAACTTTCGATAGGAGTACCACCCGCTGCTTCGTCTGACGGAATTCCTGTTAATGTTGTTATTGCACCTGCTGATGAAACCTTAATAGTCTGATCGATACCTTTATCTTTTAGTGCTGATGCTATAGCTCTTTGAACTTCAGTTGTTGTTAATGTACCTGATGTAAAATCACCATTTATTGATATTGTTTTGCTTGCTTCATCTACCTTAGCAGAAGTTTGTGTACCTGATGTCACTTTTCCTATAGTTATTTGGTATCCATTTAAAGCTGATCCAGCCCCTATTGTAAAATTCATACCGAAAACAGGCTTGTCTGGTTGCACTGGTGCCTTAAGATCAGCACCACCATCTATTGAATTAGAATCTAAGCCAGTTATCGCTTTTGGACTACCCTGAATATTAACTGATTGAGAATCAGACAATGAACTAGCACTATAATATGTTTTTAATTTATCATTTATAAGACTTTCCAAATGTGTAATGTCTACATTTGGGTCTCTGAAATTTGATGAAATTTGTATTTCTTGAACAGGTGTACCAGTAGTGGCTGTAGCTGGTACAAAATTAACAGCATCAGGTCCATCTATATCTACAATTTTTATACTTGTATTATTAAAATCAACACCTTTTGGTAAGGTGATTTTAAGACCATTTAAATTAACAGTAGAAGGTGATGCTAAATCCACCCCTAAAGTATTTGAAGTGGCAGTATTAGCAGTAATAGTCACCGAACCGCTGGTTGTAGCTGAACCAACTGAAGTAACTTGAACATCTTGTATACCACTATCATACAATTTATCATTGATTGCAGTTGATATTGTATTGGAATCAGCAACCGTACTACCAGAAGTAGTGTTAGTTGAAACAACTACCTTTATTTTTCTAGAACTTGCATCTATTGATACTGCAGGAGCAGTGGCTGCATCTTTGGTAGAATCTTGTG
This sequence comes from Clostridium sp. TW13, assembly GCF_024345225.1. Taxonomy (NCBI): domain Bacteria; kingdom Bacillati; phylum Bacillota; class Clostridia; order Eubacteriales; family Clostridiaceae; genus Inconstantimicrobium; species Inconstantimicrobium mannanitabidum. Next base: position 838,422 of record NZ_BROD01000001.1, on the reverse strand, counting down.
AAATTTCAAAAGTATATCCATTAAGTTGAGATCCTTTTGTTCCATCTGCTGAATAAGATCTTGTTGCTCCTGTATTTGATAATAAATTTGTTCCGCTTGAAACCATTCCAAAGGTTATTGAAGGAGAAGTTCCAAATGTTCCACCTGGTGCTGATTGCTTAGTACCTGCATTATCAGCCTTTGTAACTAACTGTGAAAGTGTGGATTCTTGTCCTGTAACAGTAACTGTTTGTGAAATACCATTAGTCTTTAATGCATCGTTTATAGCTTGTCTTAAGGACTCTATTGAAACATTCCCTGAAGTTAAGAAATCACCATTTATTTTTATCATTTTTGTTCCTGAAGTAATTAGACTAGCAGTAGTTTGTCCACTTTGGTTTATCTTTCCTAGTTCAAGAGAATACCCATTTAAACCAGATCCTTCAGTGAATTTAAATGTAAAGCCAGCAAGACTTACAGTGTTTGGAGCTGTTGCATCTGATCCTCCTGAAATAGCTTTAGTATTTACATTGTCATACTTATGTGGAGGATTATAAGCTGTAACTCTTTGAGAAATTCCTACACCTGATAATCCTTTATTAATTGCACTAGTAACTTGGTCTGCTGTTAAAGTTGAATCTGTAGTAAAGTCTCCATTTACAACTATAGTTTTAGAAGCTGTATCTATATCAGCAGATGTTGCTGTACCAGCACTAATTGTTCCCAAAGTGAATTTATATCCATTTAATTGCGTTCCTGGTCCTAACTTAAAGTTCATATCAAAAGCACCAATATCTGATGGACTCTTGCTAGTTGGTGCTAATCCATTATCATCATTTGTTACCGCATATCCTAAAACTCTATATCCTTTTGATGTAAGAAGATTTCCTTGTTGATCAAGAATAAATGATCCATCTCTTGTATACATCATTTCTGAACCTGAGTTTGCTAAAGACTGATCTGTTATTCCATGAGAACCTGCTCTATGACTTACTTGAAGTGTTGAATCTCCATATATTGAAGGTCCCTTACTTACCATGAAAAATTGGCTATCTCCGTCAATAGCTAGATCAAGAGCTCTTCCTGTTGAATTTAAAGTTCCTTGAGTCATTACTGTATCTATACTTGATAGTTGAACTCCAAGACCTACTTGTTGTGAGTTTAAACCACCTTGAGTTGCTGTTGGTGCTGTAGCATCACTTATATTTTGAGATAGCATATCTTGAAACTTAGCTGTTGATGACTTGAACGCAGTTGTTCCAACGTTTGCTATATTATTACCTATTACATCTATTCTTGTTTGATTTGCCTTCATACCAGATATTCCTGAGTACATTGATTTTAACATATTGTGACCTCCATAAATTTGTTTATTTATCTTGCTTCTATCGTTCCACAAGAATGAGCCCCCTTATATAAGGTCCAGCTCTATAAAATTACTACACTATCGATATTTGTAAAAACATTATCCTTTGCTCTTTCATTATCAATGGCGGTTATTATAGTATTATTTTCAACACTGGCCACTATAGCCATATTTTTATACAACATTAAGGTATTCTTTGAACCCTTTTCCCTAGCCTTCTCTAATCCAGTAGCAATAGAATTATAATCTTCCGAACTAAACTGAACTCCTTTAAGCCTTTCTGCCGCATGATTTGAAATGGTATATCCTGCATTATGACTAGTTTTACTAATTTCATTTTTTAATAATTCTGAGAAGTTTGCATCTTTTACTTTTTGATTTAAATTCTTACCTGATACTGAATCTATACCTTGTTGAGTACTACCAACATTTATTTTTCCTACAGAATAAACTTGTCCATTAACTATTCTATATCCCATTAGTTGCCTGTACTTTTACTTGTAGTATCTGATGGTAATTCAACTTTGTTAATCTTGTCTAGGGTAAATTGTTTTATTTCTGTTGAACCTGAAAGTTTCACATTTACTTTTACTACACCATTATCTTTAACGGCTCCAATAACTGTTCCACTATAGCTAATGCTTTTACCATTAGCATCTGTATCTGCTGCTTCAATATTCTTGCCAATAAATGATGTTGCAAGCGAGAAAGTGCTGTTTCCATATATATTACTTATACCATCTAAAGTATAATCTCTTGGATATAATGTAGATTTGATATCTGATACATCAAAATCCTTTACTGCATTTTGTCCATTGTTGTTGTATTCTACACTGATAGTATGAGTATTTCCACTATTAGTTACTGCTCTAATTATTCCTGAAATCGGGTTTCCAGCTGGATCTGTTTCTTTAAGAGTAACTGCTTTTCCAAGTAATGAGTTATATGATGAATTTGTCATTGTAGATGTCATGTTTTGCATCTGTTCTAAACTTGAAAATTGAGCAAGTTGAGCTACATATTGTGTAGAATCTTGGTTATTTGTTGGATCTTGATTGCTTAACTCTGCTGATAAAATCTTTAGAAAAGCATTCTTATCCATATCTTCTCCCGGCTTTCTAATTGGAGTTCCTCGTGTGGTAGCTCTAGAGGTTCCAGTAGCATAAGTTTTAGCTGCATCCATAAAGTCTGACATAATTTATTCTCCTTTCTCTATACAAAAATATTTAAACTTGATAATCCTGTATCTTCAGCTTCATCTTCGTCTAAAATTTCTCCTGATAAACTCGTATTTGTTTGATTTGAGTTATCTTTATTTCCACTATTACCTTTTGATAATTGTTGGCCAAAGCTTGACTCATTTCTATAGAAGGTTGTATCCTCGTTGTAAAGTGATATATTCACTTCCGTAATCTTAATATTTTCATTGTTTAATGCATTCTTTATTTCCTGGGAATTAATTAAGTTATAAGTATCTTTTGATGAAACTTGCAAATTAGCCTTCATAGAATCTCCTTGAGCCACTAATTTAATAGTTATTTCTCCAAGAGTTCCTGGGTTAACTTTTACAGTAAGTTCTCTCATATCATTTGATTGCATATACTTAACTGATTTTACAATATCCTGCGCCATTGTGTTTCTGTTCACTATAGGTTCTTCTAGCTTTTCAAGATTTTCAAGAGGCTTGAATTCAGTTAATCTATTAGCTATATTACTAAATTTTGAATTATCATTATCGTTATTTAGTATTTTGCTCAATACTTCATCATCCTTAGATTCTTTTGAACCTTCTGCTTGTTTTGTTAAATCAGTACTTAAAAAGTTATTTTTTGTAGCTGATTTATTGTTAGATTGATTAGGGTCAAAATTACTATCACTTTGATTTGCTTTTACTTCATCAATCTTAGTTAATTTATTACTTATTTCCGATATAATTTGCTTAAATGTAGAATTCTGATCATTAGCAGAATCCTTACTAGAAACTTTTGCATCTACAGTTTGTAATAAAGTCTTTATTGTTTGTAGAGTTTCTTTTAAACTTACAAGTTGCTGTGGATTTTCTCCTTTAGCAGTCACTTGCTCTATTAATTTTGAAATTTTATCGAAAGCATTTTTAAATTGTTCGTGCAAACCTTCAACTTTTTTTCCATCACCTGTATTCAAATTGTTATTAAGTAACTTTTGAATATTGGTATCTGCACTGCCATTTAATAACTCTTGAATATTAACTGAAGCATCACTGTTTAAAAGTTGTAGCAGCTCATTTGCATTATTTGCTAAAGTAACATTTAATACATCTGTGTTTAGATTTGTATTTGTATTTGTATTTGAATCTTTTAATTCTTTAAAGGACTCTAACATATTCTTAGCAAATTCTTTTAAATCTGAATTTGAAGAATTCAACAATTGTTGTAATGCTTGCTCTATTGAGCTATTAACATTTGCTACTTTTAAGTCAGTAGCAACCACATTACCTTCTTCTGCTTTAGAACCTTCATTAGAAATCTTGACATTATTTGAACTACTATCTGCTTTTACAAGTAACGCTTGAAGAAGCTCTGCAAGTATAGTTTCCATACTTTCTTCTACATCTTTAACTGATACTACTTTCTTATCATCGTCTTCAACTGTTTTCTCATCTACTCCTACATTATCATTTTGAGATTTTGCAGTTACTTTCGTAGAATTTTTTGCATCAGTTGAAATATTATCAGCATTTTTTGTCTCTGAATTTGATGTATCATCTTTTTGAGAAATAGAATTTGTATTGCTTACTGTGGAATCACTAGCAATTTTAGAATTACCACCATTTGCATTACTACTCTTTGTACTCTCATCTAATACTTCCTTAAATGATTTTGAATTATCATTTTCATTGCTTTTTGAACTTGAAGCATTAACATTAGAAGTTTGTGTTGTATTTACTGAAATTTGAATATTATTTACTATATCCACTGCTTTTTCACCTCCTTTCAATATCTACTGTTCTTTTCTTAGAAAAGCATACAATGCTAACTCATCTATAGTAACCTGCTCTTTTCTATTCTCTTCTGCTACAAACTGTGCATATCTCTTATCCTTGATTATCTCAACTGTCTTTCTTTCCATTTGTTTTATTTTTAAATCATTTCTTCTAATCTCTAATTCACTTTCTTTTACAGCAAGTTCTTTTTCTTTTTGCTTAATTCCTCTGTTTAATGCATTTATGTAATTTCTCTTTATTTTTTGGTAGGCCGCATTTTCATTCTTTTTCAAAATTTTATTTTTTTCATACTTCTCATTAAGATCATTTATCTCATTTTCGACCTTAAGCTTCTCTTCTTGGATTTTCTTGAACAGCCTTACACTTTCATTTTCTTTTTCTTGTCTTATTTCCAGTACCTTTTCTAATTTAAATTTAAATGCTTTCTCCATACTCCTAACCTCTAAACATATTTACTAATTCATTAATATTATCATCAAAGGTTGTTTTCTCATCAATCTTTTGTCTCAAATATTGATTTAAAGCATCATTATATGCAATAGCTTTATCTATTTTATTATTACTTCCTCTTGCATAAGCTCCTATATTAATCAAATCTTCTGATTCTTTATATGTTGCCAATAAATCTCTTGCTGCAGAGGCAGCTTCTTTATGAATATCTTCTGCAATGCTAGGCATAAGTCTTGAAACTGAATTTAATATATCTATAGCTGGATAATGGTTTTTATGAGCTAAGGCTCTTGATAAAACTATATGTCCATCTAGTATACCTCTCACAGCATCCGCTATTGGTTCATTGAAATCATCACCATCAACTAGAACTGTATAAAATGCTGTAATAGAACCTCTTTCTGATGTTCCTGATCTCTCCATAAGTTTAGGAAGCTTTGCAAATACTGAAGGAGTATATCCTTTAGTTGCTGGAGGTTCTCCTATTGCAAGACCAACCTCTCTTTGCGCCATAGCGAATCTTGTAACTGAGTCCATCATCAGAATCACTTTTTTTCCTTTATCTCTAAAGTACTCTGCTATAGCTGTTCCTGTAAGTGCTCCTTTAAGTCTAACAAGAGCTGGTTGATCTGAAGTGGCACACACAACTACAGATTTCTTCATACCTTCTGGTCCCAAATCTTTTTCAATAAAATCTAGAACCTCTCTACCTCTTTCACCTATTAGTGCAATTACATTCACATCTGCTTCCGCTTCTCTTGCTATCATACCTAAGGTTGTACTCTTACCAACACCACTACCTGCAAATATACCAATTCTTTGACCTTCTCCACAGGTTAAGAATCCATCAATAGCTCTTACTCCTGTTGGCATGATTTCTTTAATTCTTTTTCTTTTCATTGGATCTGGAGGTTCATTTTCCAGAGGATAATCTTCTCCGAATTTTATTTCTTGTCCATCTAAAGGAGTTCCCAAACCATCAAGAATTTTTCCTAGAAGATCATCACCACATTTAACGCTTAATGGTTTGTTTTCTGGTACTACTCTGCATCCTGCAGAAATACCAATTAACTCTCCTAAAGGCATTAAGATAACATATCCATCTTTAAATCCAACCACTTCACATTTTATAGCCCTATTTTTCTCGTTATATATAGTACATAGCTCCCCTACAAAAGCTGTTATACCTTCTACCTCAATAGTAAGACCTATTACTTTTACAACTTTACCTTCATTAAAATAAGTTTCTGTGTTTCTAATTGTACTTTTTAAGCTTTCATAATTTATATCTATCATGTTATCACCCTTAGAAAATTTCTTCTCTTATTTTCTCTAAGCCTATATCTATTCCTACTGTGGTTTTTCCATTTTCCTTTTCAATTATTGCATTACCTGGATCTAATAATTTATCAACTACAATAAAAATACTTGCCTCTTGAGCATAAGTTTGTTTCCAAAGTTCAACTTTGCTGTTAAGCTCCTCCACATGAACTTCATTACATCTTATTACAAATGATTTAGAATTCTTAGATTTTTCTATAACTTCATCAACCATATGGGTTATTCCCTCTGGTGTCTCTAATTCTTTTCTTATAACTGTATTGGCAATCTGCATCGCTAATTCAATGATGCTCATTTTCTTTTCAATCATGTAAGCTTCATAATCCTTTTTGGCACTTAACATAATAGAGTTTGCATTTTCTATTATTCTATTTGCTTCTTCTAATGCTCTTTCTATATTATTTTCATATGCTTCATTGTAACCAGCTTTTTGCCCATCTTCGTAACCATTTTGATTTCCTTGAGTATATCCTTTTTCATAAGCTTCTCGTTCAATTTCTATTGCACGAATATTAGCTTCACTTATAATAGACTCTCTTTTATCACTTGCTGCTTTTACTATCTTATCTGCCATAGCTCTATAATCTTCTAAATTTATTGATTCGGTACAAACTTGTCCACCTTCTGTTTCAATTAATCGGTTTACCTTTTTTTCGTACTCTGTAACTATGGCTTTTTCACCAGCTGTAATAACATTAGTGTTCTTTATTACATTATACGATGATTGCATCTTCTCCACCTCTTGAAATTATTATTTCTCCAGCGTCGTCTAACCTTCTAATAATTGATACAATCTTCTGTTGAGCTTTTTCAACATCTGTAATTCTTACTGGACCTAGATATTCCATATCTTCTTTTAAAGATGCAGCAGCTCTCTTAGATTGGTTCTTAAATATAGCATTTGCAACTTCTTCTGAACATCCCTTAAGTGCAAGAGCAAGTTCCTTATTATCAACCTCTCTAAGAACTCTTTGAATTGCAACGTCATCAAGAAGAATGATATCCTCAAATACAAACATTGAGCTCTTGATTTTATCAGCAAGCTCAGCATCTTCTCTTTCAAGTCCTTCTGTAATATTCTTTTCTGTAGTTCTATCAACTTGGTTAAGAATATCAACAATAGTTTGAAGACCTCCTATAACAGTAGTTTCAGTTCTAACTACACTAGATAACTTGCTTTCAAGAACCTTTTCTATTTCCTTTACTACCATAGGTGAAGTACTGCTCATTGTAGCCAATCTATATGCCACATCACTTTGTAAATCTTCTGGTAATTCAGCAATAACTTGAGCTGCCTTATCGGATTGAAGATAACATAAAATTAAAGCGATAGTTTGTGGATGCTCATTAGCTATAACATTTATTAATTGATGCGCATCTGCCCTTCTTGCTATAGCAAAAGGTCTGTATTGTTGAGTTGCTTCAGAAACTTTTTCTAAAATTTCTTGTGCTTTTTGCTGACCTAAAGCTTTTCCAAGAAGAACCTTTGCATAATCTAATCCGCCTTCTTTTATATAATCTCTAGCTTGATTCATAGCTAGAAACTCATCTAATATTTCCTTTCTTATATCTGAAGAAACTGTTGTTATATTAGCTATTTCATAAGTTATTTTTTGTATTTCACTTTCTGGCAATCTCTTAATTATTGCTGAAGAAGCCTCTGGACCAAGAGTAATAAACAATATAGCTGCCTTTTGTATTCCTGTTAATTTACCTTCTTTGGTCATTATTATCACCTCTCATTTTCAACTAACCAAGATTTAATTATGTCTGCTACCTGTTCTGGTTTTTCTGTTGCATATTTCTTTATTTCTTCCTCGACATGATTCTTTTGATTCTTAGTTTCGAAATTAATTGGTTCAAATACTTCTTCTGGTTGTACTTTTTCATTCAATGTAACATCTAATAAATGTTGTTTTTCCATCTCTTCTTCTTCTAATGCCTCTTCTAAATCACGTTTTTTCTTTAATTTTATTATGAAGAAAATAATTCCTCCTAACAGAACTACTCCAATTCCACCTAAAATCATATACATCTTTGTTTTTGCAGCATTTTGTTCATCTAATTTAATTTGATCAAATTCTTTTTGTAGTTGTGTCTTTTCTGCTTGATTATAAGCCATTCCAACAACGCTAATCTGATCTCCTCTATCCTGCTTATATCCAATTGCTGATTGAACTAAATCTTGAATTGCCTTTGTTGTGGCAGCATCCATTTGTCCATCAACTACAACTGAAGCAGTAATTCTTTTCACTTCTCCTGGTGCAGTAATAGTTTTAACCTCTGTATTTCCAACAGTATATGTTGTATCATTTTCTTCTTTAGTACTTGTTCCATTCCCATTAGTACTTATAGTGTTACTCATGTTATTATCTACTGTACTACTGCTATTTGTTGTAGTGCCCGAACCATTACCATTAGTTTCCCTTATAGTCTTTTGACTATTAATTACTTTATTTGGATCTGGTGTTACTACAGTTTTTTGAGTTGAATCAAAATCCATATCTACAGTAACTTTCGCTGTAACTTTTCCATTACCTAATACTGGTTGTAAAAGTTCTTTAATATTCTTCTCTAAACCACTTTCATAATTGCTTTCTAATGTTTTCTGCTTTTCAACTGTTTGAGAATCAGCATTCTCACCATTTTCAGAATATAAGTTTTGTGATAAAAGATTCATTTTATCATCTACAACTTGTACATTTTCTTTTGGTATGTTTTCAGTACTTGCAGAAACTAGTGCTACTATAGATTTTACTTGATCCTTACTTAAAGTTGCACCTGCTTTTATTTTAATAGCAACCGAAGCCTTTCCTGGTTGACTATCTTTCACAAAAACTGAATCTTGTGATGGCGTTATATGTACTATAGCACTGTCTACATTGCTAAAGCTCTTTATTGTCTTTTCGATTTCACCTTCTAGCATTCTTTGCTTCTTTATTTTAAATTCCTCATCAGTCATTCCAAAAGAACTTTGACTGTCCATCAATTCATACCCTACACTGCCTCCAGATAACTCAGGAGATAATTTAAGCTTTAATTCACTCGCCTTATCTTTTGCTACATAAATAGTATTTCCATCAACCTTATAATCAACTTTCTGATCTGTCAACTTAGAAATTATCGTCTGTGAATCTTTAGCTGGAAGGTTAGAAAAAAGGACAGCATACTTATTAGACCTACTTATAAATATAAGTGAAATCAATCCTATCAAAACAGCTGCAATCCCAATTATCAAAGCTATTTTCATGGATTTCTTTAATCCACTTACTTTTTCTCGTATCTTCGTTATTATTCCTTTTAGTTTGTCCACTTAAAAGCCTCCTTAATATTACAATTGAATCTTTGATATTTCTTGATAGGCTTCTACTAACTTATTTCTAACTTGTATAGCTAAATTCACTGACATGCTAGCTTCTGTTGATGCTAACATAACTTGATGAATATTTACGCCATCTTCACCTTTTATTAATTTATTTGCAAGAACATCAGAATCTATTTGCTTTTGATTAACTTCATCTAATTTAGACTTTAAAGTTTCACTGAAACTTTCTATAGGGCTCCCCGTAGATGTATTATTTTCAGTGCTTTGCTTTGTATTAAATATCTCTGAACTAGGCACAAACCTATTAACTATCATTTCTTAATTCCCCCTACGTATACTTTACTCTCCACTACTTTCCTATTTCTAATGCTTTCATGAACATGCTTTTATTTGCATTCAATGTATCTGTATTCGCATCATATGATCTTGTTGCTGCGATCATATCTGCCATTTCATTTAATATATTTACATTTGGTTTTGTAACAAATCCATCTGCATCTGCTTCTGGATTTGTAGGATCATATTCTTTTCTTAAGGCAGATTTATCTTCTTCAATCTTAACAGCTTTTACACCATTCATTCCCATAGCATCATCTAAGTTTTCTTGAAAAACTGCTACTTTTCTTACATAAGGTTTCCCATCCGCACCTTTAGTAGTGTTTGCATTGGCTATGTTTGAAGATATTGTATCCATTCTAAGTCTTTCTGCTGAAAGTCCACTGGCACTTATTCTTAAAGCTCTAAATAAATCACTCATATTCTACTACCTTCCTGCAATTATTGACTTTGTAATATTTAATCTATTATTTGCTTCTGTAACTAACGCATTATACATCATTGTATTCGCAGCCTGATTAACTTTTTCTACATCTAAATCTACGTTATTGCCATCAGATCTCATACTTGTACTATTATCTTTTTGCACAGTAATTGTCCCAAGACTATTTGAATCATCTTGCACATAACCATCCTGCTCCATATCACCAGTAACATCTTTAAGTGAATCTTCAAATGATACATTAGACTTTTTGTAATTTGCTGTATTAATATTAGCCATATTGTTAGATATAACTTGTCCTCTTATTGATGTAGCATCAAGTCCTCTTTTAATCAAATTATAAGTATATGTATCTGAATCTATCCTATTAATACTCATAATAGTTCTCCTTCCTTAAACTCTATTTTATTATTATTTCTATATCACTATATGTATATAGATATTTTTTGCTTAGCTACTTTGATTATCATAATATATTATAATACATAAATATTATCTCTGTATATATTAAAATTTAATTATTTTAATTATTTTTATTATTATATAATAGTAAAAAACTAAATTTTTGCATACATAAAGAATGTTTGTCGTTTCTATATTCCTTTTTTTATATAAAAAAGCAAGAATCATCCTTTATCTGGAGAATTCTTGCTTATAGAACAAATTACTTTATGCCTTGTAATATTTGTAGAACTTCTTGTGGAAAGTTATTACTTTGCGCCATCATCGCAATGGAAGATTTGACTAATATGCCACTCTTGGAATATCCTAACATCTCCTCAGCTAAATCAGCATCTCTTATGCTACTCTCTGCCCCCTGCAATGTCTGCTCAAATTGACCGGAATTATCAGTTGTTGATTCAAATCTTTGTTGTAACGCACCATATTTGCCTCTTACTTGTATTACTTGCTTCAAAGCATTATCTATTGCTGACATATTAGAATCTGCTTTTGAAGGATCTGTTACATCTAATTTATCTAGTGTATTGCCTTTTTTATCTCCAAGTAAATTTGCTTTTAAATTATACATTGGAATTTTTATATTTTCACCAACATTAGCTCCTGACATCATATTAAAATTTACAGGATCATCTGTCGAAAACGATCCTTTATTATCCAATAACTTCACACCATTAAATTCTGTATCTTTAGATGTGGTATTAACATGATCCTTTAATTGATCAATTTCCTTTTGTATCGCAGATAATTCACTTGGAGTATAAGAACCATTTCCTGCTTGTACAGTAAGTTCTTTAATTCTATCTAAAGCACTAGTAATGGAATCAAGTGCACCATCAAAAGTTTGCATCATTGATGCTCCATCTTGAGTATTCTTTTGAGCTGCTTGAAGTCCTCTTATCTGAACTCTTAAAAGTTCACTCTGTCCAATTTGACTTGCACCTTCCTTAGCAGAATTTATCTTACTTCCTGATGAAATTCTTCCTAAAGCTAATGATTGCTCTGATAAATCTTTAGTATACGTTCTATATATATTTAAAGAATTTAAATTATGATTTAATCTCATATGCTCACTCCACTCTTTTAAAATAATTCACAAAAATCTTCTATATATATCGTTTATAAATTATATTTCTTAATATAAATCAATATATTAATTTTTATTTTTTGAAGATGCCTTATGCTCTTCTATCTAAAAGAGTTCCTAGATTAGGATCAACAGCCATATTGGACATCATTTTGTCTATTGTTGTTGATGTTTCATTTTCTGAATTCATAGCCATTTTCATTACTGATAAATCTACTGCATTAGCTATTGAATTTTGACTCATAGCCATTGATAGTGCTCCAACATCCATTAACCTCACCTCCTTTACTTCTTATAATAGTTAATTACTTTATTAACAGATGTAATTACATCTAATATATCTTGCTCTTTCATTGATGGAAATAATGGTAAAGTTATTATTCTATTATAATACTCTTCACTTTCTTTACATAAACCTGCTTTGTAACCTATTCTTTTATAATACGGATGTAAATACACAGGTAGATAATGCACATTTACACCTATATTTTCTTTTTGAAGTGCTTCAAAAATTTCTTTTCTTCCTACATTTAATTCTTGTAGATTTAATCTGATTACATATAGATGCCATCCTGAATTTGAATACTCATGCTCAAAAGGTATCTCAATTTCCTTTATATCTTTGAATGCCTCATTATATCTTCTTACTATTTCTCTTCTTCTTGCAATAAAAGCATCTATCTTATTTAATTGACTTAATCCTAAAGCACAGTTAATATCAGGAAGTCTATAATTATATCCAAGTTCTAATTGTTCATAATACCAAGGCCCATGATTTTCAACTAGTAACGATTCTTCTCTTGTAATACCATGAGATCTAAAAAGTATTAAATTACTATATAACTTCTCATCATTAGTTACTATCATTCCACCTTCCCCAGTAGTTACAGGTTTTACCGGATGAAAAGAGAATGTAGTTAAATCTGCTTTTGTACCAACCTTTTCACCTTTATATTCGCTGCCTAAAGAATGAGCTCCATCTTCAATAACAATTAAATTATATTTTTTAGCTATTTCTTTTATTTTGTCTATATCTACTGATTGACCTGTAAAATCTACAGCTACTATTGCCTTAGTCTTGCTTGTTATCTTTTCTTCTATTTTGCTTACATCAATGTTTCCCGTAGCAGCCTCTATGTCTGTAAAAACCGGTATCCCCCCACAATAAAGAACGCAATTTGCTGAAGCAGCAAAAGTTATTGGCGGAACTATCACTTCATCACCCTTACCAATACCTGCAGCCAAACAGGCTACATGCAAAGCTGCAGTTCCATTTGATACTGCTACTGCATATTTTACTCCAACATATTTAGCCACAGCTTCTTCAAAAGCCTTCACTTTAGGACCTGTAGTTAAATAATCTCCTCTAAGTGTATCTGCTACTGCTTGTATATCGTCCTCATCAATGGTTTGTCTTCCATAAGATAAAACAGTTTTCCTTATAGGTTCACCACCATTTATAGCTAATTCTTTCATACTTTCCACCTCTATTTTAAATTTTACTTATTCTATTAAACAACCATATAAAATTTAAGTATCTGCAAATCCGCATTAATACTATAAATATTTATATATATAACTATTTATCTTTTTATATGGTTATATAGTTATCTATAAATATATTTTAATATATAAATTTTAATTAATACTCTATTTTATATTAGAGTTAATAAGTAAGCACTAGGAGAGAATTATGAAGAGGTAACAACTTTAATCTTTGTCTATAGTTCAAATCATTAAAATAATCCTTCAATTTCCCGAACAAGTTTACTTACACCATTAACATTAACCAATACTTTCTGCTTTTCTATAATATTCATTCTCAATTCATTATTCTGTATAGCTTCCATTAATAAAGCTTTAATATTACAGTTTTCTAATTCATCTGAATTTATTGCATCAATAATGACGCCTTGTCCTTTCATTATGTCAGCTAAAAGTTCTTGATTCTCTGCCACAACTATTCCTATTGTTGGCACTCTCATGGCACAAAGTTCGTATAGAGTAGAGCCACAAGCTGCTATAGCAATATCACACTCAATCATTAATTGAGACATATTTGCATCCTCATGCAAAATAATATTATGTTTTTTTTCTGCAATTTGCTTTAGCTCTATTTTAATACTTTCTTGAAAAGCTTTGCCTATAACTACATGAATAGTTTGAGAGCACTCTGAAATCTGGTTAAGTATTTTTACAGTATTAAAATCTTTATCCATACCACCTAGAGTCAATAGGATATGTTTTACTTTTTTTCGGATTTCCTTCTTATTATATGTTTCTCTAAATTCTTTTCTTAACATACAAAAAGTAGTTCCTAAAAAAAGCTTAGTCTTACTGTTTATATTATTAAAATAGTCCATATTAGGAGCATACATATTTTGATTTATTATAAAATCTACATCCATCTTACCTTTATTTACATCATCTACATAGCAAGTCAAATCAAAATATGGTTTTAACTTCACGAAATACTCTTCGTTTACTTCATAACTATCTGTAATTAAAAGTTTAGCTTTATGCTGTATCTGTAATTTTATAATGTCATTAACAACATCATCTTCAGATATTTTAAGAACTTTAAATCCACCCTCTTGTATTTTGTCAATTCCAGCTTTATATTTTTCTTGTATCTTAGCAATTCTACAAAGAAAAATCACTTCATGTTTTTTACTAAATTCCTCTGCTAAAACCAGCATCCTCATTATGTGCCCAAGTCCTATAAAATTCCCACCATCTGCTCTGATAAAAATCTTCATTTTTAATTTACTCCTAATTACTTAAATAATGGACTGGATTCTATTGTGTTATATAGATTTCTAAAGTGTTTTTTTGTATCCATCAATTCTGCTGCTCTCTTTTTAGCCTTTTTGCTTTTATCATCATAGAAGTTTCTATCATTTATATATTTATCTGCTACTTCTAACATTTCATCATAATCATCAACTGTAAATTCATCTTCTACAAGAATTGATACATCTCCATGGTTTAGAGCTAATACAGGCTTTGATTTATACATAGCTTCTACAGCTGAAGTTCCGCCTCCAATTCTATTGGGATTTATATACAAATCTACTTGCTCAATGCAGGCTAGTATATCTTCTTGAAATCCCAAATCTTTAAAATTATCTTTTAAATTAATATATTTTAACTGATGCCTTTCACTGAGATTATACCCTCCGATAGAAACAATAAATGCGCCTTTTAAAGCTAATTTATCTAAAATATCTAAAAACTCTTCATCTACTTCTCTTTGTAGTCTTCCTCCTATCATGGCTATTATGAATTTATCTTCTGGTACAGTAAACTCTTTTCGTGTATATTCATGCTCTTGTGCCTTCAAATCAAATGTAAATAAACTTTCAATCAAGGCTTCTTTCTTATTCCCTTGAGAAATCACCTGATTATAATCATTTTCTGTTGGTTTACGTCCTATGACAAAGAATTGCCCCTTAGAAGGGGGTACAGCATATCCCCCTGCAGTTGATATTGTAACTGTAGGAACTATCTTTGAACTCAAGTCTGCTACAACACTATTACCACCTATATTAAATATCATATAAGGTTTATATTTTTTAACCAAGTTCAATATATTTATACACTCGCTTACATCTGGCATTGCACAATTGGGTTGATAATATGGCACTTCTATATCCTTGTATGGAAACTTATCCAACTTAGTATATTCAGCAATATTGCTTCCAAAAGTTATGTTATTCATTGCTACAATACCTCTAGCAGTCAATAATTCAGCAGTATTTATAAGAATAACTCTTTTATTCATGTACTTAATCAAACTATAGCACCTATCTAAAGCTGTTTTGGTTGGTCCATGTTCTAGAGTCAAAAATTGACTTGTAATAACAAACACTAAATCTTCATTTCTTTTCTTTTTAGGTATAAACTTATATTCTCCAACATTTTGAGAGAACTCCTCAAATACTTTATCATATAACTGCTTTTGCAATTCTCCCCGCACTGCATTACTGATATTAATATCAGTAAAACCTGCAGATATAAGCTGATACCTAATAAAAAATCTATTATTAGCATCTAAAGACTTAGAATTGATAGCAGTATTTAATATCATTTCTGCATATTCAGATTTTTTAAATGTATTTAATAGAAACGAGGATAAATATATTTTTAATAATTCATTAGCAGCATTAAACTTTTCACAAATAGTTTTTTCTATATTATCTATAGTATTTCTATCTAAATCTAAAATATATTCTTTAATCTTATTTGCCTTATAATCAACTTTATAATAGTTACTTAGTAATTCATCATAATCATCACTTATTTCCTCAGCAGAATTTAAAAAGTTAGTTAACTTACTAAATGAAAATTCAAAATCCGCTAATTGATTGAATATATTACTATAGTTGCATTTCTCCCACTTTTTCAACGAATACAAATTAAAGTTAAGTTCACATACATTGTCATTGTTTGATTTAGCAGTACATTGATTTACTTCTGTATTATTATCAAAAATAAATGAATTATAATCCCAACTGTGCTTTTTATGCAAATCCAAAATAAGTTTTTCTATATCACTAATAATACTTATTTCATACTTCTTCGGATTTTCTTTTAATATTTTCCATAAAATAGGTTTTAATTCTATATCACCAGCTGCTTGGATATCTACATTATCAAACACATGCACTTGATACTTCCACCCATCAAATCTTTCTAATATATTCATATGATTATCAGCTGAATCATGGTATAAGGCTAACAATACCTTTTTATCATTCATTTCTTTTCTCCAATCACTTTCATTGTTTATTCTATATTATTAATAGTATAAACTACTCTTACTCAATCAAGTTCCATGCCATTGGTGTTCCTTTTTTAATATCCTGCTTTGCTTTTTTACCAAGTATATCTTTAATGTATTTTGTTTCTAATCCAAATCCCGGTCTTATACTTCTAAGATTATCTTCAGTAAATACTTCCCCTACTTTTACATCCTTAACTATAAATAGACTTCTTGAATGTTCTCTTGAATTTCTTTGTTTTTCTGTTAAATCATAAGTTACTTTTCCTAAAGCTTTTTCTACTATTCTAATATTATCTACCATTTCTTTAAACTCTTCTGGCTCCATTGAAAACTTAGAATCAGCACCACCATCAGCTCTTCTTAATGTCATATGTTTTTCTATAATATGAGCTCCCTTAGCTACACCTGCTACTGAAACACAATTTCCCATTGTATGGTCTGATAAACCTACTACGGCATTAAAAGTTTCTTTCATATTAGGTATAGTATTTAAATTAATCTCTTCTACTGGCGCCGGATAAGCTGAAGAACATTTTAACAATGCTACATTCTCATTGCCCATTCTTTTACAGGCATCTATAGCTTCTTGTATATCTCCCATTCTTGCAATTCCAGTCGACATTATTACTGGCTTGCCCTTTGATGCAATATACTCAATAAATGGAATATCATTTATCTCAAAAGAAGCTATTTTATATGCTGGAACATTCATTTCTTCTAAAAAATCTACCGCTGAAAAGTCAAAAGGAGATGAGAAGAAAACTAATCCTTCCTCTTCAGCAACCTTCTTCAATTTAGGCTGCCAATCCCAAGGAGTGTACGCAGTTTGATAAAGTTTATGTAGAGTTGTTCCATCCCAAATAGTTTTTTGCTTTATTTGAAAATATTCATTGTCACAATCTAGGGTTATTGTATCAGGAGTGTAAGTTTGAAGCTTTATTGCATCTGCTCCAGCCCATTTTGCTTTCTTAATTATCTCTACCGCTCTATCATAATCTTGAAGATGATTGGCAGACATCTCTGCTATTATAAAGGTTGGTTGACCTTCACCTATCTTTACTCCATCTATTTCAATTAACTTATTCATTTACTTCACCTCGTAAAATATTTCTTTTTTTATTATCGTTACCTTATACCTAATTCTTTATTCTAATAACAAAGTTTAACTATTATATAAAAAATATAGCTGCTCTAATAGAAGTAACTTCCACTAGAAACAGCTATATTCTCTACATAGTTAACCCAACTAGTTTAAAATCTTCTTCTGTATCCACACTTAAATTTATTTCTTTATTCTTAAGATAGTCTTGTTCACCTTTAACTACTCCAACCTTAAACTCCTCTTTGTGATTATAGATATATAAAGTTACATGTTCTCTAAATTGAGAGTATTCAGTTCTATGTATATTTTCATTGCTACAAGCAATAGAATATACCTTTTCTAAACTTTCCTTTGAGAAAACTTCTGTATCAAAGCCCCTTTGGAAGGTATTAGGTACATCTAGTCTAACATAATCATAATTATACATTAGATAGTGAGTTATAACGTTATCACAAATTATTGGATTTATCAATGGACAATCTCCAGTCACCCTTACAATTACATCACCTTTATACTTATCAGAAGCAAGCTTATATCTTTCAAGTACATTGTCTTCATCACCTCTAAAAACTTCTATACCTAAAGTTTTCACATACTCAGCTAAAGGATCATCTATACTCTTATTCGAAGTTGCTAAAATGACCTCATCTATATATCTGCTTCTTTTTAATGCTTCTAAGGTATAAGTAATCATAGGTTTTCCCATAAGATCCTTCATTACCTTTCCTGGTAATCTGCTAGATCCCATTCTTGCTTGAACAATACATAAAACCTTCATAAATATTCTCTCCTAACTTTAGATTAATTCTTTTATCTCTTTTAAATTGACGACTTCATCATCTGCTTCAAATTCAATACCTAATCTCTTGCTTATATGGTCACCATTTTCCCTTATTATTCTTATTGTTCTCAATCCAAGCTTTCTTGCTCCAATAAAATCTTTAACAGGATTATCTCCTATATAAACACATTCATCAGCAGATACCTCAAGTTCCTTCAACATTAGCTTGTATGGTTTCTCATTAGGTTTCCAAAATTCCCTGCCAAGTTCATCAGTAAGAACAATACAATCTACATATTTATTAATTTCTAATGCTTCAACCTTATTCTTCTGAACTTGAACACATCCATCTGTAATTATCCCCAACTTATAACCAGCATTCCTTGCCCAAACCATAACTTCTTTACTGTCATCATAAAGCTTTAATTTAGGTTTTGAAGCTCTATATATATCAACTAAATCTTCGATTTTCTCATCAAAACCATGTTTATCACAAATTATATCAAAAATCTGTCCTCTTCCCATGGTATCAAGAATTATTGTCATCTCTGTATATATCTCTTCAAATGATTCATTGTACTTATTTCCAAGATAAGCTGCAACTTCTTTAAAAGCTCCCAAAACATACTCTTTTTCATAATACAAAGTATCATCTAAATCAAAAATCAAAGCCTTTATCAACTTTTTCACCTACTCAATATAAATTGCTTCATCGTATCTAAGCATTGTAACTTCATCAAATTCATCTACATATTTTAACTTTTTACCATCTTTTATTGACATTATTGCCATGCCATAATCTGCTCCTGCTTTAAAAGAAAGAGGAACTCCTCCACCAAACCGAGGGTTAATCTCTAATAAATATATTTCATTGTTTTTATCTCTAAAAAATTGTATTGTCAGTGGTCCCACAGCTGCCAAACCAACACTATCCTTTGCAGTATTAAGATGTTTAATTACCTTCACAGTTTCATTTATAATTTCTACATCTCTTGTAGTGGAACTCTTTACAACTTCACCTGCTCTTACTTCAAGTCTTTTTCTAGGGACTATATATACTGGATTTCCACTCAAATCTACTAGTGCATCAACAGTATATTCTTCGCCTTCTATGTATTGTTGTACTATAGAATTCTTAACGTATTGACTAAAAAACTGTACTTCCCTAATATTATTTGCTTTAAAAACATTAGAACTTCCCATTCCGTCCTTAGGCTTTATTATTACAGGTAATTCTGCACCAGCAATTTCCTCTTGTGCATATACCTTAGGTACTTTTACATCTGTTTTTTTAAAGTATTCATACGTGTAATATTTATCCTTACATATATCTAATACTTGTTTACTACTTAATAAAAGTAAAGTCCCTAAATCTCCAAAGCATTTTCTTTTTTCACATAAAATTTTAAATTCTCCTTCATATAAAGGTACTAACACATCTACTTTTTCTTCTTTACATATAGCTAATAGACTATTAATATATTTATCTTCTTCACTAGCTTTAGGAATTTTATAAAATTTATCAACAAAAGATTTAGCTGGAGTTAATTCTCCAGCATCCACCCCTATTATATTGAAATATTGCTTTAAATACTTTATTAATTGAACTCTCTTTCCAATAGAAGTTATTAAAATATTCATACTTCAACCTTTTCCAATCATTAAATTAATTTTAGTTGTATTTTGGGTATTGATATAAACCAAGAATATTTAACTCATGTCTTAATTCTTCAACAGACAACCATTGTGAGTTTGTTCCTGAATTATATTCAAAGCCATCCTCCACTTTTTCACCGCCTGGTGTCATATAATTAATAGAATTCCACCAATCAAAAACAGGATAGATAATATAGTGCTTTTCATATTCGTAAGTATTTCGAGAATCATCTTTAGTTACCATAACTTCATGTAACTTTTCTCCTTCTCTAATACCAACTTCCTTCATTTCCACATCATTAAGCATAGCCTTTGCTAGGTCAGTAATCTTAAATGAAGGTATTTTAGATATATAAGTTTCTCCGCCTCTAGCTTCTTTAAGAGCCTTAAAAACTAAGTCTACACCTTGATCTAAAGTTATCCAAAATCTAGTCATACCATAATCAGTTATAGGAAGTTCTCTCTTACCTGCTTCAATCAATTCCTTAAAGAATGGAATTACAGATCCTCTACTTCCTGCAACATTTCCATATCTAACAATAGAAAATATAGTACCAGCTCCACCAGAGTAAGCATTACCTGATATAAATAACTTATCTGATACTAGCTTTGTACCTCCATATAAATTGATAGGGTTAACTGCCTTA
Source organism: Clostridium sp. TW13 (assembly GCF_024345225.1). Classification (NCBI taxonomy): domain Bacteria; kingdom Bacillati; phylum Bacillota; class Clostridia; order Eubacteriales; family Clostridiaceae; genus Inconstantimicrobium; species Inconstantimicrobium mannanitabidum. Next base: position 817,682 of record NZ_BROD01000001.1, on the reverse strand, counting down.
TCAGTAGAAAGTGCTACTACCTTCTTAACCTTACAATCTATAGCTGCATCCACTATATTTTGAGCTCCATGAATATTAGTTTTTATAGCTTCAAAAGGATTATATTCACAAGCTGGAACTTGCTTCATTGCAGCTGAATGAACAACATAATCCACTCCATCAAATGCTCTATAAAGTCTTTCTTTATCTCTTACATCACCAATAAAAAATCTTAATTTATGTACTTTATCAGGAAACATAATTGAAAACTTTTTTTTCATCACATCTTGCTTAAACTCATCTCTTGAATAAATTATTATCTTCTTTGGATTGTACTCTCTTAGCACTCTTTCTGTAAATCTATTTCCAAATGATCCTGTGCCACCTGTAACAAGTATCGCTTTATCTTCAAACATTTCTCTACCCCCTACTTATTTAATTTTGTATAACGCTGTTTATTGAAACTTGTGCTTGCTCTAAAATAGGTAATATTTCATAATTAAACAAGTCTCCTACTAAAGTATAATCTTCATTTTCTAATGCTTCAACTATTTCTTCTAATTTTTGATTTATTGAATCCAAAGAAACTTTGCCTTCATGAAACTCTTGTGTTAAATCAACAACATTCATCAACCATTCTATTCCATCTGCAACCAAAGGAATATATCCACAGCCTTTTTCTTCCTCACCTTCTTCTATAAACTTCACCAAGGTGTTAATTCCACCTTTCAAATTATCTATATACTCACTAGCGGTTTTAAGGGCCTCTATTTGTTCATTCATATTACTGCCTCCAATTTCTTTATCCTTCCAAAAAATATTATATTATTTTTATCGACTAATTTAATTTATTCTTTAATGTAATTATTTAAATACTGACTTAATGACATATGAACCGCTCCATCAATAAGAGCTCCCTTACTACAGTTAATGAAACTTATAGATTTACTTTCATTTATAATAAGTTCTATCTGTGCTTTAAAATAAAGATATCCTTCTGTTGTTTCTAACATCTTTCCATCAATACTTTTAACAAATTTATTCACACCAGATTTTCTGATAACATCTTTAAATCCATAGGTTGCTTCAAAGGTTTCTGTATGAGATTTGTTTTCTAAGAAAGCTAAATCTTGACCTAATAATATTATTTCCTGTGCACCAGATTTTAATGCTATATCAATCGCAGCTACTGCAACTGTTTTTCCTGTTCTTATTATTACTTCATCTTCTCCAACACTATTATAAAAAATATATCTAGGACCATTATAGGCTTCTACAGCCCATCTAGAAGCTGTTGATAAAAAGCATAACGAGATACCACTATTTTCATAATCCCTCAATTGATTTTTCACAATTTCTTTCCCATCGATTATGACAACTGCATCTGGTTTTATTCCTTTATTCATCAAACTTCTCAAAGCACTTCCTACTGAAATAATATTGAATCTTTCTCTATTTTCTTTTAATAAATCTAAATCAAAATCTAAAGAAGGTCCTGCTGCTACTATTATATAAGGCTTATGACTATTTACTTGTGTAAAATCATCTATTAGTTCTTTAATGCTCTTAGCATTAATCTTACTGTTATAAATATAATTTTCTTCTAATAAACTGCCATTATCCTTAATCCATTGTTTAGTAATCAAATATCCTTTGATTAACATGTATAATTTATCATTAGTTTCACTAATTGTTTCCAAGGATGGCTTATGCACTATAATATCATTAACTTTCTCTAAATATGAAGAAAGTTTTTCGTAGAAATCCTTTTGAGTACCACTAATTATTTTTATATTTTTCTCTATAAACAAATCTGCATTTACCATCTTACAAGCCTCAATTAAATCTTTGTTCCATTCAAATATATATATCTTAGTGCCATCTGTAATATAATTCAAAATACAATTAATATGATAACCTAATCCTAATCCATATATTACGATTATATTATTTTTAATAAAGTGAATATTATTTACAACAAATTGTTCACTTTCCTTAATGGGATCATACTTACTATGTATATATTTATTGTTATATCTCATTGTAAGCACTCCTGTTTTGCTTTTCTCTAACTCCATAATTTATTCTTCTTTCATCTCCATTATAGTTTTTTCAACTTTTTCGTAACATTTTTCAATTACAGATTTTAAACCAGAATATATCGCTTCATTTTTATTAATATTTTTATTAAAAATCTCCTCCTTATTATCAGAAGATGTTATAATAAATTCCGACTTATTTTCGATATCAAACATAGTGTTGAATAGTATAGTATCAATCAATGTTATACTTGCTATACCTTCCCTTATCTTGTTATCTATCTTATCTAATTGTTCTATATTATAGCTTAGCTTATTTTGATTTTTCAAATAATAATTAGTTTTAAAGTCGCCTAAAATTCTTCTTCCTTTATTACATAATAATATACACTCTTTAAATATTTCTAAAGTTTTCTCAAGCTTATTAATTATATCTTTTTTTCTATTTTCATTTCTTAAGAACTTTTCCATAGTAACAATTGGCTCTTTATCCAGTTCAGATAAAGCTTCTTCTAGTGTTTTATTTTCAGCACCTTTTATATTAGCTCCGCCTTCTGTAGCATTAATAAATCTTGTATCAGAAAAGGCTTCAATTATTTCTTCCAAAGCTAACCTATATCCATTTAAAGTTAGACTAGTTCTAACTTTATTTCCGTAAATATCATCCACATAGATATCATTATCTTTTTTATAGTCATTAAATGTCATATTCTGCCATTTGTTTTTAGCAATATCTGCATGACCTTTTTCCCCTGTATAAGCTAAATCTTGACCTATAAAAACAATTGGATTGCATCCCATATAAGCAGCAAAAATAGTCATTACATGGGCCACAGATCCTCCTCCAGACAAAGTTATAATATCTTCTTTCCAAATATCATTTATAAATTTATTATTTGTACTAAATATCTTGTCCCCTTTATGCTCTTTAACAACTTTTGGGTTAGTTCCATCATAAAATACTAGAGGACATTTTACATTCCCAATTGCTCCATCAACTAACTTGTAAGACACTTCTCCGGGATCTATAACACATAGGCAAGTAGGTTCTATATTTTCTTCAAGTAACGGCTTTAATGTTCTCCCTCCACTAATAATCAAAGCATTTTCCACACCTTTAAGTTTTCCTATATTCTTGTTTAATGAAGGTCCTGCCGAAACTATGATAGCAGGCTTATTCTTGTATTTCTCATAAAAATCATTTGCTGGAGTACCTTGCGCCATATATTTTAAATTTGCTAACAAAGATTCAAACCAATCTTCGCCAAAAAATATAGATGTATTTCTATCTGCCATTATTCTTTCTGCTTCACTTTTTATAATTGCGTAAATATATGCAAGATTATCTTTATAAGCCCTATCATATTTACAATAATACGCAATCTGTGTATTATTTACATTCATTTGATTAATATATTCTCTGAAAAACTTTTTTACCTCTTCCTCCGTTTGAGCTATTGTTATTCTAGGATTATTTATTATCTTACTAATATGTTCATCCTCTTTACAATAATTTATTAATTCCTCATTTATCTCAACAATCAATATTTTACTTTCATTTTGTGTTAACTGTAATAACTTCTCAATATGTTCTCCAAAAGACAAACCAAAAACTATATAATTATCTTTATCGGTAAATTGCTCAAAACTACTTATAAAACTTTCTATTTCTCTAGCATGATTATACTTGCTTCCTATGTATTGTTTTTTTCCATCTATCTCAACTTGTAGTATTTTATATCCATCTTTAGATCGCTCAATATTTAAACTCATAATCTCACTCCTTATGAGGTATTTATCGTATTTTTCTCAACTTTCTTTAACAAAAAAAAGAGTGTCAATTGACACTCTTTCTTCCAATAGAATTCTACTATTGTAATAATTGTAGAACGTTTTGTGGTGCTTGGTTAGCTTGAGCAAGCATTGATTGAGCAGCACTAGCAAGGATCTTACTCTTTGAGTAGCTCATCATTTCCTTAGCCATATCTACGTCTCTAACTCTACTTTCTGCAGCTTGGATGTTTTCTGATGTATTATCATCAGCAGCTATTGTGTGTTCTAATCTGTTTTGAACAGATCCTAAATCAGCTCTGAATGATGAAACATCTTCAATTGCCTTTTGAATAGTTGTTATTGCAGATTGAGCTCCAGCTTGAGTTGATACTGTAGCACCTGTAATGTTTAATCCAGTAGCTCCCATAGATTTTAAATCGATAGATATAGTTTGTCCACTATTTGCTCCAACTTGGAAAGATATAGTCTTTCCTGCATTTAATAACTTTTGAGTATTAAATTCAGTTTGTTGTCCTATTCTTGTAACTTCTGATCTTAATTGATTGAACTCCTTTTGTATAGCAGCTCTATCTGTAGATGTATAAGTTCCATTTGAAGATTGTACTGATAATTCTCTCATTCTTTGTAGAATTGAGTGAGTTTCATTTACAGCACCTTCAGCTGTTTGTAATAAAGAGATACCATCTTGTGAGTTTCTTGAAGCTTGATCAAGACCTCTGATTTGTCCTCTCATTTTTTCAGAAATTGCAAGACCTGCAGCGTCATCTCCAGCTCTGTTGATTCTTAAACCTGAGCTTAATTTTTCAATTGACTTTGATTGAGCTCCAGTGTTAACACCAAGTTGTCTTTGAGCATTCATTGCGCTCATATTGTGATTAATTACCATAATAAATTCCTCCTTGATTTTTAAAGCGGACTTCCTTGTCCTTTATTTTTTAAGGTTTTTCAACCTTATGTTTATATTATCGCTAAGCTTTTTATTTACTTTAGAGTTTTTTTATTTTATTAACTATTTTTTTATCTATTTTAACAACTTATTTTTCATACATTTTAAGTCAATTCTAGCAGAGTCTTTATGCTCTCTGAAATAGTATTGATCAAACTTTATTTAACAAAAAAAGAGTGTCAATTGACACTCTTTCTTCCAATAGAATTCTACTATTGTAATAATTGTAGAACGTTTTGTGGTGCTTGGTTAGCTTGAGCAAGCATTGATTGAGCAGCACTAGCAAGGATCTTACTCTTTGAGTAGCTCATCATTTCCTTAGCCATATCTACGTCTCTAACTCTACTTTCTGCAGCTTGGATGTTTTCTGATGTATTATCATCAGCAGCTATTGTGTGTTCTAATCTGTTTTGAACAGATCCTAAATCAGCTCTGAATGATGAAACATCTTCAATTGCCTTTTGAATAGTTGTTATTGCAGATTGAGCTCCAGCTTGAGTTGATACTGTAGCACCTGTAATGTTTAATCCAGTAGCTCCCATAGATTTTAAATCGATAGATATAGTTTGTCCACTATTTGCTCCAACTTGGAAAGATATAGTCTTTCCTGCATTTAATAACTTTTGAGTATTAAATTCAGTTTGTTGTCCTATTCTTGTAACTTCTGATCTTAATTGATTGAACTCCTTTTGTATAGCAGCTCTATCTGTAGATGTATAAGTTCCATTTGAAGATTGTACTGATAATTCTCTCATTCTTTGTAGAATTGAGTGAGTTTCATTTACAGCACCTTCAGCTGTTTGTAATAAAGAGATACCATCTTGTGAGTTTCTTGAAGCTTGATCAAGACCTCTGATTTGTCCTCTCATTTTTTCAGAAATTGCAAGACCTGCAGCGTCATCTCCAGCTCTGTTGATTCTTAAACCTGAGCTTAATTTTTCAATTGACTTTGATTGAGCTCCAGTGTTAACACCAAGTTGTCTTTGAGCATTCATTGCGCTCATATTGTGATTAATTACCATAATAAATTCCTCCTTGATTTTTAAAGCGGACTTCCTTGTCCTTTATTTTTTAAGGTTTTTCAACCTTATGTTTATATTATCGCTAAGCTTTTTATTTACTTTAGAGTTTTTTTAATTTCTTTTTAAATTTTTTTATAGAATTTTAAGTATTAAATTTTAGCATAAAAACCATTTGATTTAACCTTACTATTCTCATACATATTCCTAGCTAATTTTGTTTTTCTCACCCTATCAAGCTTGGTTCTGAGTTCATTCTTCTCCTTGGCTACAGCTAAAGTTAATTCTTTTTCTAATTCCATTAGTCCTAAAGATTTAGCAATATTAATAAATTCATCTTTACTGTATTGCAACGAATCAACATTATTAATAATAGCTTGCCTCTTTTCAAGCAACGGTTGAATATTAGCTTCACTCTTTGCCTCTAAAATTATTTGCTCTGATAAATGCTTATATTCAATAAGCAGTTCTTCTAACCTCATTATTGACCCATCTGTTGTGAGAACCAAGATTGTTGAGAATTTAATGAATTCATAGCACTTTCAAGCTTAGAATATTTTGAATATAACTTATTTTCTCTATCAGTTAAGTCAGCTGTCATCTCGTCAATTTTCTTCTTTTCTTCAGCCAGCTGTCTAGTTAATTCATTATCATAGAAAGTAGCTGTTCCTTCAAAACCTGCCTTCTTAGACAAAGGTGAATCTGAACTAATTGTCTCATCATTCAGCACTTTCTTTAATTTTTGTAGTATTCCACCATCCTCAGCCGTATCACTAGATGGCAATTTAGTAAACATAGTTTTAATTTGATCTCCATTAGTTTGAAGTGCAGTAGTTAATTTTTCTTCATCTACTGTATAAAGCCCATTCTTATCTTGATAGTTCTGTACAGGCTTTATCCCTATTTTCTCCAAGCTCAATCCACTGGATTGTAATAATGATTGTGTTGCTCCCATGGCACTCTTCATATTGTCAGCAATTCTTTGAAGATCTGAATCTCTTCTTAAAAGCCCTGTCTGAGCCTTAGTTTCCCACTTTTGAATTTGAGAATCACTCATAGATGCTTTTTGATCATCTGTTAACGGCATATAATTCTTATCTCTTGTCTCATAAATCTTAGTATTTATTTTCCCAAGCAAAGTATTATAGTCATTTATAAAACCAACTATCTTATCCTTTAAATCTTTAACATCTGTTCTTCCTGTTAAATTAACTGCTGTAGCACTAGGAACATGGTTTCCATTAATATCAGTAGTATTTCCAAATGCTCCAGTAACTCCATTAAAGTTAAATTGTACATTATCTATAACAGTAGTATTACTATCTCCATTATAATCAACAGTTTGTCCCGCAGAATTTGTTATTTTTACACTAGCCTTAGTTCCTTGTATTCCAGCGGTAGTTGTTGCTCCTGCTTGGCTTGTATCAATTATAGTATTACCCTTTGCATCTACAGTAGTGGTATTAGTACCTGCTGTAGTAGTAATTAAATCAAATTTAGCAGATTCACCTGTATTATTAGTTGATAATGTATAATTACCACCATTAAAAGCACTTTGAGTTAATCTCATTCCCAAAGAATTAAACTTAGAATTAATACTACTTATAAAATCAGTATCATTTTGTGTCCCTCTTACTACCGTTACATCTTGTCCATTTATTTTAACTTCCAAAGCTTTCATAGCAGATAGTTGTGCAGGAGTAATTGTCTGTTTGGCAGGCTGCGCCAATGCTTGTACTTCTACCTTATAATTATCTACTGCTGCACCAGCTAATCCTTTAGCTGTTACAGGTGCACTATTAGTTGCTGTATCAGAACCATCTCCTGCACTAAAACTTACAGTTTTATAAGATCCATCTCTTAACAAACTATCTGATTTTGTAATATCAAAATACTTATTATAAAAATCTTGAGATGCCTTTACTAGTTCTCTATATTGATCCTGTTGATATTGAGTTACATCTCTTTCTTGTTTCTTTTGATCAACCTTTGTTTGATAAGGCTTCATAGTTTCCTTAATAATTGAATCAGTATCTAAGCCGGAAGCCAATCCACTTATTCTTGTAGTCATACTAACACCATCCTTTATGCTCTTTTAGCTCTTTTATCTACTTCATACCAAAGATCTCTTATTTCCTCTATCAATGGTATTGCTTCATCTATTACCTCAACTTTTTTGGTTAAGTTAGCTTCTACTAATTTATAATTTATAAATTCATAAACACTGAATATTTGGTCAGTCCATTCACCTTGTGATCTGTCTAAACTTACCATTAATTCTCCAAATATATTTTCAGTCTTTATAATATTTTCATGAGCTTTTTTAATGTTTTTATCAATTATAGCTTGTCTAGCCATCTTAGAAAATTTTACAGCTCCGTCTACCAACATTAATAATAATTTATCCTTCGATGCATAATTAACACTGTTATTTTTATAAATGCTATATCCTTGAGTATACATCTTATTCCTCCTATTTCTTTATATCTAAGAATACTCCTTTTTTTTCTATTTTCTTTTCTTTAGAATTTAGCTGTGCATCAATTTTTACAGACTCTAGCTTCACTGCTTCCACTGTAACCTTTTTTACATCCTCTAGAACTTCAGAAAAATGCTTTTCCTCATTTTTCTTTTTAGATTTCTCATCTAAATGTTCTCCATGATCCTTCATCTCATTAATTCTACTAATTTCATCTTTTCTATGAACTTTCCCATCTTTGGTTTTTTCTAAAACCTTTCTTCTTATATCCGTATCAATTTTATTAATTATATATTGCATAGAAAACCACCCCTAAACTATGCCTTCTTATCGAATATAACTCCAGCCATTTCACACATCTTAGCTACCATATCAAGAATTTTCTTAGAAGGGACCTGCATTACTACTTCATTTGTCTTCTTATCTATTATCGTAACTATAATTTCATTCTTGAATTTATCATGTGCTGTAAGTTTAGCATAAGTTCCTTCATCTTCTAAAAATTTATTAACCTTATCTACTGCTTTTTGCACAGATTTTTCATATTCTTCTCTTGATTTTTCATCATTTTCTTGGTTTGATTCATTTTTAGCAGTTGTATTTTCTATAGATTTTGAATATACTTCAGCACTATTTACTCCATTTACGGACTTAACATCCATATTTTTCTCCCCCTACTTTTTTATATCTTTTAAAACTTTTAAATCTATCACTGCTGCCTCTATATTTTCTTGCTCAACTTGTTTATAAATCTCTTTTCTTAAAATTCTTATATCTTTAGGTGCCTCAATAGCTATCTTCACACTACCATCTTCTATTTTAGAGATTGAAACCTCTATGTTATCACCTATTAATATGCTTTCTCCAATTTTTCTTGTAACTACTAACATATTCTCACCCCTGAATTATAGGTTCTTTTATCTTATATTTACTATTTTCTATAATCACTTGTTGGCCAAGCTTCTTTTCAACATTTATAACAATAGGTGCCATAAGGTTAGCTGTTATCTTACTTGAGTCAGAATTTAAAGTCACTATACTATACAAGACAACATCTTGTTCTTTCTCTATTTGAAGTTCTGCAATTACCTCTTCACTTAATTTAATCTCATAGTCTTCAACAACACTAAAAGGAGAGAGTATGATTAAACCTAATGATGGATCCTCTAGAGAATGAATTAATTTAAATACATCATTATCCTCTACATCCAATATGACAAACTTAGTCAATCCTTTAAATCCAGGAATGCCTTTTTTTATTGTTATTATATCTTTTTCTTCATAATTTATTTCACCATTATAGGCTGTATTAAACTTCATTTTTCTCCTCCTACTAAAATATTAAATTATACGTAATCTAATAGAGTTGGTTGTATAACCTTTGAACTTGTTTGCAAAGATGCCATGTATACAGAACGTAAAACTGAATAATCCATCATCTTTTCTGTATAATCTATATCTTCATTTGAAGAAAGTATATCAGTTAAATTATAATTTTCAGACTGATTCTTTTCTTGAGCCGATTCCATTCTATTTTGTTTTGCACCTACTTCTGCTCTTACCTTTAAGAGATTAGTAATAGTATCCGTAATTCCTTGAAGATTATCCCCAGTAATCTTATTTTTTGCATCTTGAGATGGATCATCTAAATTATTTACAATTTGATTTAACAAATCTGATACATTAATAGATTTTCCTTTCTCATTTGTAAAACTAAGAAGCTCAGAAGATGTTACATTATAGTCCATAGAAACTCCTTGAGAAACTTCAGTATTTAACTTTGTAGATAACATCTTTAATTGATTATCTGTATTTGGATCTCCAGTACCTGGTACTAACTCAGAACCATCTTTACCAGCAAACGCTATTCTATTATTTCCATTTAAATCTGCCTTTACCGCAACTGGGGTTGATGTTACCTTTGTTCCGCCAAAAAGATACTTGCCATCAAAGTTAGTATTTAATATTTGTCCAACTTCTTCTATCCTTTGATTCAACTCATCCTTTATTGCTAATCTTTCATCTGAACCATAAGCTGCATTACCAGCACTAACAAGAAGTTCCCTTACTCTTTGCATATTATTTGTTATCTGATCTAATGATGTATCTGTTGCATCAAGCCAGTTAGATGTATCCTTAATATTTTCATTATATTGCTTATTCGCTTGTATACCTGAATACAATTCCATACTTCTTGCAACCTTAAACGGATCATCTGATGGTTTGCGTATTTCTTTTCCTGATGAAAGTTGTGATTGCACAGTTTTTAAGTTTGAAAGATTATTTCTCATGTCTGTTAGAAAGTTATTTGCTAACATTCTATTTGTAACTCTCATTTAAACTCCTCCTATTTCATTAACCCATTTACTACAACATCCAATAATTGATCAATCGTTGATATAACCTTAGCATTAGCCGTATATGAATGTTGAAATTGTATTAAGTTTGCCATTTCTTCATCTAAACTTACTCCTGAAACAGAGTCTCTTTGTTGTTGTAAAGAATCCAAAACATTTTGTTGACCTTTAACTACTTCCTGAGCTTGTTTAGATTGTACACCTAAGGTGTTAATTGTATTTTTAAAATAAGAATCTAAAGTCATCCCACTTAAATTATTTTGTACAGTCATTCCATTATTAGTAAGAAGATTTCCCTCTTTGTTGGTATTAAACAGATCTTCTCTAGTATTTATTGTTTTTCCTACATCTTGAACCATTAATAATGAATTTCTAAGTTGAGCTATAGCTAATGCTCTGTTTCCATCTCCTTCACCATCTTGGGTATTCAATGAAGTATACGCATAAGAATCATCATTAGTTTTAGTCTTTATTTTCATTACATCCGCTACTATTTCTTTGTTCACAGTTATATTTTCAGCAGTAATTCCATCCTCACCTTCAAGAATACCATCTAAATTTGTCATTTCGCCTCTAGCATTATATTTAGCAACAGATCCATTTACAAAAAACGGCATATAATCTCTATCAGGATTTCCATTTGACGGTTTTCCATTGGCTAGTCCACTATGAATTGTATTTACAGCAAAAGCTAAAGTTTTAGCTAACTTATTTACTTCATCAATATATTGATCTATATCTGTTTGAACTGAAGCATTACCCGCTACTTCTCCAGAGCTTGGACTAAAAATTTTCAACTCTCCTGATGTAATAGCATTTCCATTGTTAATAGTAGAGCCATCACCTCTAGTTGCAACCCCTTCTGAATTTGCCCAAAGGATTCTACTTTGTTTTATTTGAGCCAACTGATCATCTGAAACATTAGTTACAATCATAGTTTGTCTATTTGTCTCATCATTCATTGCACCAAGCTTATAATATGTTATCTTATAAGTTTTTCCTGAAGCATCTGAATCATCCTTTTGTATATCTGTTATATAAGAGAAACGAGCTGCCTCTCCATTTAAATCAGCCGTAACAACCTTAGAACTAACCATACCATTAGAATCAGTAGCTCTTACATCTATTCCATCATAATTTTTTTTATCTACAGAAATATTAAATTGCTTACTTAATTCATCCAGTATATTGTCCCTTTTATCCATAAGATCATTAGGATTTTGTCCTGTAGCCTTAATACTAACAATTTGCTGATTTAGTTGTTGTAAATCATTCAATTTAGAATTAATATTTACTACGTTATCTTTTACTAATTGTTCTGCATTATCCTTTAACCTTTTTAGTTGAGTATAAGTACTATTTAATTGATCTGCTAAAGCAATAGATTGTTGCGCTACAACAGTTCTAGTATTTGAACTTTGAGGTTGTTTAGATAATTGCTGCCATGAATCAAAAAAAGCGCCTAATTTTGTTGATAATGCTGAATCACTTGGTTCATTAAAAATACCTTCTATTTCACCAAGAAATTTTTCTCTAGTATCATATTTAGATAATACACTGCTCTCATTTCTAACTTGAAAATCTAGAAATGTATCTCTTACTCTGCTTACATCATCTACATTTGCACCAGTTCCCATCTGACCAGCATTCGTACCTGCTACTGATTCTGGCCTATTGGTTACAATTGTTGCTACCTGCCTAGAGTATCCCGTTGTACTTGCATTAGATATATTATGCGATGTAACATCAATGGTTTTTTGTGCTACTGACATACCACTTCTTGCTATATTAAAGGTTGAAAATAATCCTGCCACTATCTATTACCTCCGTTTACTTTTTTAAATATCCATAGGAATTATATGTTTTTTGATCTCTATTAGGATTCATTATCGCTAATAATTTATTTGTTAATATTAATTGCTGTTTAATTAGAAGTTCATTTGTATCTTTTTGAAGAGTAATTTCCCTAATGACATCTTTAATGCCAATATATTCCTTCATTAAATCATCATCAGTTTCAATAACGTCTTTTAACGGCTTCCCTGCCAAAACTCTCCTTCTATTCACTTCACATTCAGCAATTTTCTTATTGCTTTGTTGTATTCTATCAACAATTTCATCCAACTTAAATACATCATTTTTCATTATATATTGATATTGTTCGTTTAAAAGCTCCTTTAGATAATTTAGAGCTTCCTTTTCCGATTTCATTATCTCTAATAATTCCATTAAGTTGTACTCTCCTTTATAGCTTTCATAATTGATTGAGCTATTAATTTGGCATCACAATTATATGTCCCATTTTGGATTTGATTTCTAATAGATTCAACTTTTTTGTTTCTATCTATATCCAATCCACTGTTTCCTAAACCATTTAATGCTCTAGCTGCAGAAGATATTTCTATCTTATCTGTTTTTGCTGGCATTACATTTGGTTTTGAATTAACTTTATTAGAATTATATAATTTAGTAAGCTTGCTCACTTCATTAATTTTATCTATATTCATTTTAAAAGCCTCCTCACTCATCTCCTAAATCTATTATCGTTTATCTGCTAATTAAATTTAGCTTTTAAACATATATTTATAACTTTATTAACTTTTTTTTCATATTTTCAACCTTAAATCAATTATTATATGTTTTATTATATTATTTGCTATTTTGGAAGAATTAATTACAAATTTATCATTTTGCTTAAAAAAAACCAAAAAGATGATTCTTATATTACTAAGAAATCATCCTTTTAATTTTTATATATTATATTGCATTTTAAGCTATCTTAATGATCTTATTCTTTCTTCACCACTAATTACACTAGTAACTCTAACACCAAAGTTTTCATCAACGACTACAACTTCACCATTAGCAATCTTTTTGCCGTTAATTAATATTTCAACTGGCTCATCTGCCAATCTATCTAACTCTATTAATGAACCATTTCCTAATGCTAAAATATCTTTAATACTTTTTTTAGTTCTTCCAAGAACTACAGATATTTCCAATGGCACATCTAAAATTAAATCTATATTATCTGGGGCTGGTCTCATAACTGGTTGATTTGTAGGTAATGGCTCAAAAGAAACTTCATTCACATTAACTGGTTGTCTCTTTGGCTCTTCTATTGGTTTAGATGTAAAATCATAGTTAGTTGGTTGAGGCGAATTATTAACTTCAGCTCTCTGTGTTTGTGGAGCAGGTGCTGGTGTAGGAGCTGCTTTAGCAACAGCTGCTTCTTCCTTTTCCTCCTCACCCATCATAATTGATACAATCTTTTTAGCTGTCTGCACTGGCAATAACTGCATTATACTTGAATCCACTAAAGTTCCTATTGTTAAACTAAATGAAACTTGAACTAATTCTTCATCTTCGCCTATATCTTGTGATTCTGGTATAGTATCCTCAGTCCAAGTCTGAGAAACTGGTGGTGAAATATTTACTTCTCTAGCAAACATAGTTGCCATTGACGTTGCAGCAGATCCAATCATTTGATTCATAGCTTCCTGAACTGCACTAATTTCTATTTCGCTAAGTTCAGTAGTCATTGGTTTCCCATCTCCGCCCATCATAAGGCTTGCAATAACCGCTGCATCTGTGCTTTTCATTACTAAAATATTCTTACCAGTTATTCCTGATACATACTTTACTTCTAAAACTATATTAGGAACCTCAAAATTCTTGCTTAGCTCTCTAAAATTTGTAATTGAAACTACAGGTGTAGTAATATTAACTGGTTGGTTCGTAACTTGAGAGAGAGCAGTTGAAGCTGATCCCATTGATATGTTTCCAATTTCACCCAATAAATCTTTTTCAATATCTGTTAATAAATCTTGCTTTGGTTTCTCTTCATTAACAGGTTGTTCATTCGATGAAGGACCTCCATTTAATAGAGAATCTATTTCTTCCTGTGAAAGAAATCCATTACTCATCGCTTTCCACATCCTTCCTTACACTATCTAATATCGATATTCCCATCTTTTTACCCATAATGCCTGGCTTTGCATAGTAGCATAATTCATTTTCGATAAATACATCAACTGGACTACTTGCTTTGTTGTCTAAAACAAGCACATCTCCAGCAGCTAATCTTAGAAAATCATCTACAATAATATCAGTCTTACCAAGCTGTACGGCTACGTCTACTTCAACATTATTAATTCTATTTCTAATCTTTTTCCTAATATGTTCGTTTTCTTCATCTTCATTGCTTTGGAACCAATTTTGCATAACCAATTTATCCAAAAACTTTTCAATGCTTAAATATGGTATACAAAGATGTATGAACGTGCTGCTTTTTCCCATTTCTACAGAGAAAGTTATTAATGCTACTGGCTCATTTGGAGCTAGTGTTTGGTTAAGTGCTGGATTTGTTTCTATATTTTCAATTTCAATAGATACATCTAATACATCTTCCCATGCCAGCTTCAAATTTGATACTAGTCCAGAAGCAACATTAAATATTATGTTTTTATCTATATCTGTAAATTCCTTATTTACATGCGTTCTTTCCCCATTGCCACCTAATAAAATATCAATTACATTAAATGAAAATGTAGGGTTCATTTCAAACAATACTGTTCCATTTAATGGTGGCATTTTAAATACCGTCATGATAGTTGGATTTGGTACTGAATGTATAAATTCTTCATAAGTAATCTGCTCTACAGTTTGGATATTTATTTTAGTATTTTTTCTAACCTGGGCTGTTAAATAGTTAGAAATAATTCTCGCAAAGTTATCATGAATTACTTCTAACGCTCTTATATGTTCCTTAGAAAATTTCTGTGGACTTCTAAAATCATATACCTTTACTTTTTGCTTTTCTTCTTCCTTAGGAAGTTCCTCTGCTTCTAGTTCACCAGCTGACAGGGCAGATAAAAGAGCATCAATTTCACTTTGCGATAATACATCTGCCATAGCGATACCTCATTTCTAAATTAGTTTGTTAAAAGTTTATCTATATCTATTACAGTAACCACTCTATCAGAAAAATTTAATATTCCTTTAATATATGCTTGATTTTTGTCATCATTAAATTTTTGAATTGATTTTTCTTCTACATCCAAGACTTCATGTACTTGGTCTACAGATATACCAATTTGCTCATCATTTACTTTAAGAATAATAATATTTTCTGCTTCAGTCTTATTTGACTCACTATTATCTAAACCTAAAAGTAAATTTATATCAAGAAGAGATAAAATACTTCCTCTTAAATTAATTAATCCTCTTATATGGGCTGGAGCTTTTGGTACTCTTGTAACTTTCATAACATCAGTTATTGTTTGTATTTTTGAAGTTTCAACTGCAAACTGTTCATTTCCTAAATTAAATACAACCACTTGCATCAAAGCTGATCATCCCCTATCCTAATACTTTTGTAACTGCTTCTAATACTCTATCTGCTTGGAATGGCTTTACTATAAAGTCCTTTGCACCTGCTCTTATTGCATCCATAACCATTCCTTGTTGACCCATTGCGCTACACATAATAACTTTAGCAGCTGCATCAAATGCCTTTATTTCTTTTACTGCTTGTATTCCATCCATGTCTGGCATTGTGATATCCATTGTAACTATATCTGGCTTTTCCTTTTTATAAATTTCTACTGCTTTTAATCCATTACTAGCTTCTCCAATAACTTCAAAGCCATTCTTCTCTAAGATATCCTTTATCATCATTCTCATAAACGCTGCGTCATCTACTATTAATACTTTTGCCATCTCTAAATCTCCTCCATTAATTCACACCTATTGAATTTAGTATTTTTTCAAGTGAACCAGGCATAGGAATATAATAAAAATCCCCGCCTATTTTTTCATCTTTATTTTCAACCAGCATAGTTTGAATTTCTAATACATTTTCTGAAAACTGTGCTGTTTCGATAAACGTAGTTGTTAATATTGCTCCTAACATATCATTAGCCACTGCTGGCACAGAAGGCATAAGCCTTAAATTTGTTAAGGTAGCAATTGCATTCATATATGAACCAGATATTATATTACCTATTTCACATAATACAGATATCCCCATATCATCAATGGGATTTTCGCGACTTCCAGTTAATGTAGTTATTATGTTTTCTGCCACTTCTTGCTCAAAAACAAATAAAATATTTCCTGGTGCATCTCCTAATACTCTAACAAGAATTCCGATTACTATTTTTTCTTCAGCATCTGAAGTAAAAATTTCATCAAAATTAATTATATTCACTGCAGGTACTGTCATATCAACTTTTTTATTTAAAAGTTGTGACAGTGCTGTTGCAGCATTCCCTGCACCAATATTAGTAACCTCCCGCAACGCATCTAACTGTAAGCTATTTAAGCTTGCGTAGTCCATATTTCTCCTCCTTGAAATTATATCAATGCTGCCACATCAAGTATTAATGTTACAAGTCCATCACCTAGGATTGTAGCTCCAATATATTCTTTAGATTGTTCTAAAGTTTTTCCTAATGGCTTTATAACAATTTCTTGTTGTCCTAATAAGCTGTCTACTAATAATCCAACAACTTTTTCTCCCACCTTAACTATTATAACAAAATTCTTGCCATTATGATTAGTATTAATATCAAGTTTTTGTCCTAATCTTACAAGTGGAATTACAGTATCTCTATAGATTATAACTTCTTTTCCATTAGTCTTCTTTATTTTGTCTTCCTTATAATCTATTACTCTATCAATAAATCCAAGAGATATAGCTAAAGTTTCTTCTCCTACCTTTACCAATAAAGCTTGAATTATTTGAAGTGTTAAAGGTAATTTTATTATAAAGCTTGAACCTTTACCTTCTTCACTTATTACATCTACAGTACCCCCTAACGCAGAAATCTTAGTTTTAACAACATCCATTCCTACTCCTCTTCCAGAGATATCTGTTACAACTTCATTAGTACTGAAACCTTGTGAGAAAATAAGATTTTTAATATCAAAATCACTCATACCATCTGTATTTATTCCTACACGTTCAGCTTTAGCTTTAACCTTTTCTACATTTATTCCTGCACCATCATCTTGAACCTTAATAACAGCCTTTGTACCTTCTTGATATGCTACAAGCTTAATTGTTCCCTTAGGATTTTTGCCACTAGCTATTCTCTTTTCTCTTGATTCCACTCCATGATCTGCAGCATTTCTTAATAAGTGGATTAATGGTTCTCCAATTTCATCAATTACTGTTCTATCAAGTTCTGTATCTTGACCTTCAATAATAAATTCCATTTCCTTATCTAGTTCCACTGATAAATCTCTTATCATTCTAGGGAATCTATTAAATACAACATCTAATGGTAGCATTCTTATCTTCATTACTATATCTTGTAAATCAGAAGTTATTCTTGCCACTTGTTCTAATGTTTCATTCAATTCAGGCGATCTGTAAGATGAACTTATTTGCTCTAATCTTGTTCTATGAATTACAAGTTCTGAAACCATATTCATAAGTTTATCAATTCTTTCCAAGTCTACTCTTACTGATTGATGAACTTTTTTATGTTCCTTATTTTGAGTATTTGGTTTATTTTCTTTTGTAGCTGCTTTAGTTGCAACTGGTTTAGCTTGATTGCCTCCAACTGCAGGTTCTATTTCCTTAGCTTGAACTTTATTTTTTGATGCTTGTGAGTTTATAACATTATTAGTTTCGATTTGTTTTACAAAAACTTTATCTACTTCTGAAATATTTAATATTAATTCTTTCATTGAATCACTAGTTAACTTTGTTAAAACCACAAGTTCCATAGTAAAATCAAAATTTTCATTTTCTATATCTTCTGCACTTGGTGAAGATTTTATTATCTCTCCGTGCTCTTCTATATCTTGGAATATAAGAAATGCTCTTGCTGATTTTAATAAAGTTTGCTGACTTAATACTATCTTGCATTCAAATGCATTAAACTCTTTATTAATAGCCTCACTAATTACATCTTTATCATACTCATTAAGTTGTAATAAAAATTCTTCTTCACCAACTGAAGTGGCTACTATTTCATGTTGTTCTGATGAAGTATCTTCTACCTTTTCATTACTATTTCCTTCTGCTATTTTTTCTAATGACTTCATTATATTAGTTATATCTACTTTTTCATCAACTTCTTCTGAAATGTTATTTACCATCTTTTCCAAAGTATCCAAACAATCAAATAAAACTGTTACAACATCTTGTGTAACTTTAAGTTGACCTTCTCTAAATTCAGATAATACATCCTCCATTTTATGTGTCAATTCAGCAATATCACCAAATCCCATTGTAGCAGCCATTCCTTTTATTGTATGTGCCACCCTAAATATTTCATTTAGTCTGTCTATATCTTCCGGATTTTGTTCCAACTCCAATAATGACTCATTAAGCGTTTGTAAGTTTTCCATTGATTCTTCTAAGAACATTGATAGGTATTGAGATGTATCCATATATTTCCCTCCTAAATTTTTCTATATATAAATGTAGATGATTTTTCAAGACCAAAATCTTTATAGCCATATATGCTTTCAGTAGCTCCAACAAAAAGGTATCCAGCACTTTTTAAAGATTTATTAAACTTCATATATATCTCATTTTTCACATCTGTATTAAAATAAATTACTACATTTCTACAAACGATCAAATCAAAATTTTGTTCATATTCATCTAATATTAAATCTTGCTTCTTTAAAGTAACCATATTTTTCACTACATCATCTATATAGTATTTTTCGTCTATTTTCTTAAAATATTTACTTAAATTTTCTGGTGATACATTTTTCATTTCATTATCTGTATATTCACCTTTTTTAGCTCTCTTTAGAATTGTTTCATCTATATCTGTAGCTATTATATTATGCTTTATATTAGGATTGATATTTCTTAAAATCATAGCAATAGAATAAGGTTCACACCCTATAGAACAAGCTGCACTCCATATTTTTAACGGTTTTGTACCTGCTTGCATTTCATTTTTAAGTTTACTTTCTAGATCCTTAAACAATTCTGGATTTCTAAAAAATTCTGTTACATTGATGGTTATAAAATCTAAAAACTTCTGTCTTTGTTCACCATCACTTTTTATTAGTTTGGTATATTCCTCTAAACTTTTCACTCCAACTCTAGTCATAAGACTTTCTATTCTTCTATGTAATTGAGCGGGCTTATACGCAGATAAATTAATTCCAATTTCTTTGTGCACCCATTTCTCAAATTCTTTAAAATCCATTTTGTCCCCCCTACATTATTCTACTTTTTCTTACTAACTCATCGATTCTTGTTCCAATTCTATCTAGAGGTAGCACCTCATCCACCATACCTGTTTCGTAGGTAGCTTTAGGCATTCCATAAATTGTTGATGTAGCTTCATCCTGTGATATAGTGTATCCACCCATTTTCTTCACTTCAACGGTTCCATTGGCTCCATCCTTTCCCATCCCGGTGAGTACTACTGATAATAAATTTCCTTTATATATTTCTGCTGCAGAAATAAATAATTTATCAACTGCTGGCCTCACTCCCCATATAGGATTTTCTGAAGACAAAACAATTCTATTTTTTTCAACTTTCATATGGCTTCCGCCCTGCGCTATGTATATTGTATCTTCCCTAATTTCCATTCCATCATCAGCTTCCAAGACTCTTAAATTACAATAATCATTTAATCTATTAGCAAAAGCTTTTGTAAAACCTATGGGCATATGCTGCACCACAAATACTGGAACTCCTAAATTAGCTTTTATTGCAGTCAATACTGTTTGTAAAGCCTTAGGCCCACCTGTAGATGCTCCAATAACAACTGCATTAATTTTATTATTTAATTGTTTTTTTGTAGTAATTGTTTCTTTTTTTGCTACATTGCCATTACTGTTATTTTCACCATAAATTCTGCTTTTATCTATAGAATTAAATGATTTATTAACAGTATGTGCATTGGCTTTTTGACTACTTCTAATTTTTCTGATTAGTTCTTCTTTTACCTTGCTTATATCTAATGATATAGAGCCAGAAGGCTTTAACACAAAATCAAATGCGCCCAAATCAAGACATTCCAAAGTTACTTCAGATGAACTTCTTGTCAAAGAACTTAACATAATAACTTTTGAATTAATTTTTAACTTCTTTAATTCTTTTAAAGTATTGATTCCATCTAATTTTGGCATTTCCACATCAAGAGTTATCACTTCTGGTTTATATAAATCTATTTTTTCAATCAACTCTAGACCATTTCTAGCAATAGCTACGACTTCCATATCCTCTTCTGCATTTATCATATCTGATACTATTTTTCTCATTAAAGCCGAATCATCAACAACTACTACTCTTATTTTACCCAAAACAATCACTCCATTATATTTCGATTATTCCTTGCCCGACTATCTTTATAGTTACTTGCCCATTAGAAGAATCTAAGATCATTGTTCTTCCTTTGTTGCCTCCCAGATGTTCGGACACAATTGGGATACATAATTTTTTCAATGCTATTTTTACTGCTTCACCATTACGTTCTCCAATATCACTAATCATGCTTTTATCCGAAAACGCAAACATAGAAGCTCCCCCTGCAATCTTAGCAGTAATATTTTTCTTATTGCACCCTAATTGCACTAACTTATCTAGCAATATAGGAATTGCTAAATCTGCAAATTTAAGCGGATTAGTGACACTTTTGAATTGAGAACTATCTGATAACATAATATGAGCAAGTCCACCTATTTCTTTAACTTTATCATACATAACTATTCCTACACAAGATCCTAATCCAATGGTCATAATTCTGTCTGGAGAATTTACTACATTTAAGTCTGCTATACCCACTCTTACATCTTTCTGTATCATCGTAATTCCTCTATCTCAATTGATCTTTTTCTTCTTGATTTAAAATCTTAGGTACATCCAGCAGAATTACTATTTTGTCATCTAATCTTATCAAGCCACTCATATATCTTTGCGATATACTAGCTCCTATAGTCGAAGGTTTTTCAATCAAATCCGTTTTGACATCCATAACTTCATAAACATTATCAACTATAATACCTATTTTAAAATCATTATCTTTTATTACAACAATCTTAGCTTCAGGTTTTATTTCCTTATCACCAAAGTTAAACTTAGCAGAAAGACTCATTATTGGTAGAATCCCATCTTCATAATTAATTACACCTTTCACAAAATCAGGTGAGTCTGGCAATTCTGTTGGAGTCTCGTAACCTAATATTCTTTCAACATCCATAATATCTGTGGCATATTTTTCGCCATTCAAGCTGAAAATTAATAATTTCACTTCATTATTATTCATTTTTCTCCTCCTATAGACTCAATTTATCTATATCTATCATATTCATCTCATCTAAATATACATGAATATTCTTAGAATCATCTTGTAAAGTTAAAGTCTTCCCTTTAATTTTAAATATCGTATTAGCATAGGCAACTTCTGCCCATATATCCCCTTTACCTACTATCTCCACAACGGTTGTCACATGACCGTCACTTCCAATTACTCCACACTTTATCTCTTTTTCCGCCTGAAGTCTTCCACCTCGTAAAACACTGTCTTTTCTTGTAAAATAAATCGAGTTGTTAGCTATTATATTAGATGTGTAGGCTCCCCTACCATCAATAAATATATCTCCTGAACAACTTACATTTGTTCCTTGAATATATGAGAAAATAGCTTTAGAATGAATCTTTATACCAGTTGATATTTCCTTTATATATTCCTCAACTAATGTACGTATACAATCAAGTTCATTTACATGTTTTATTTTTACTGGTGCAAGGCCAATTAACTTTTCCCTTGCTAACATTACCAAATCATCAAATTTGCCTTTTTCTTTTAAATTAAATCTGATTATACTCATACAGTCTGTACTTATTGATTTGAATTTACTCTCAACCAATACTTTTATTAACTCTCCATCATCATATCTATTCACTGCAACATTCTTTTCCTTAATTGAATAGACAGTTTCTTGTAATTTTGAAAGTTCTTCTTTCAAGTTTATCAATGTATTAAGTTCTTGCTTTTTATCAACATCTTCTCCACCAATAACTATGGTGCTTCCAATTACATTTCCGCTAATATGTAAATCACCTTTAGCCAAAACCTTGGCTAATTCAACATTTCCAGCTATATTAACGTCACTACCTGCAACTACTGTCATTCCTTCAGATACATTTCCTTTTATCAGAACACTCCCTATAAAATTAACATTACCTGTAGACAAATCAACATTGCTATCAACTTGATATAATTTTTTAACACAAAATGTATTATTTTTAAATTCAGGCATTCCTTCTATAGTTGAAATTACTAAATTGTCTTTTTTAGCTGCACCTTCACCTATATTGAATGCACCTGCTATATACTTGGCACATTTGATAGGCTTATTATTCACATTAATTCCATCTTCGCCTTGTTTCCCAAGTATAATCTCTCCAATTTTTTCTCCTGGTTTTACCATAGCAATATCTTTTACTTCTCTAAAATCAATATTGACAGCATCATCAGCTACCTTGTGAATTTTTTCCTTCTCAAACTCTAATTTCACAGTATCTTGAACTGTTTCAATTATTTCTTTTGCTTCAGCAACCATGTATTCAGTGCCATTTTTATCTTCACACAAACTTTTAATATTTTCTAGATTTAAGCCGTATACTACATTTTTGCTTTTCAATATTTCTTTTACTTCATCTATTGTATATAATGGAGGTTGTATTTCTTTATCAAACTCCTCAACAAAATCTAGACGTCTTGATATAGGTAAATCTTTAAGCTTGTATTGATGTTGAGATATATATTCAACACATGCATAAACTTTTAATTTATCATTAGAAATATTGATATCTAATCTTCTTTCCGCCTTACTCGAAACCAATTCCACTTTAACATCATTCTTACATGTGACTTCACAAGCTGTTTCATACTCACATCCATCGACAATTATTTTCATATGTTTTGAAGGATTTAATTTCACGGTGAATTTACTATCATTTGATCCATCGGTACTAAACATTAATTTCCCATCTTTAACGTAAGCACCTTCATTTTTAACTTGTATATCTTCTGAATCCCCATCCATATAAATATACCCCCCCTATAACAACTTCTCATCATTTGAATTATACCATATTTCATTTGTGGTAACGATATATTTCATTTAAAAATCACATAATTTTCGCAACGAAATCACTCATTTCTTCATTTATATTATAAATTATATCACATTTTTTATATTAACGACACTTTTTTTGATTCCATGCATATTTTGTATTTAAATTCTTATATTTTTATTATACATTTATACATTTGATTATATTTTAAATTATATTATGAATTTTATCAATTCCAATTTAATTTTTTAATATATTCATGGTTTTTCTTAAAGTTAATCAAATACGGATTACCTACTAAATCAAATAATGGTTTATCAGACAAAGAATCTGAAAACATATATGAATTTTTAAAATCCACTTCTATTTTTTCCTTTTCTAATTCTTCCTTTAGTCTTTTTACCTTTTCCTCTCCCTTACAATTTTCGCCATCCATACTTCTTATGAATCTTCCATCTTTTATAGTAAATTTTGTTCCTATTATCTTATCTACTTCCTTAATCGCATACATCTCATTTAAATAAAATTCAGGAGATGCAGAAATCAAATAAATTTTATATCCTTTACCTTTTAATTCTTTAATTTTATCAATTGCATCTTTATATAAAATTTTGCTCAATCTTTCTTTATAATACTTTTTCACTATTCTTGCTAATTCTTCAGCCTCAATTCCATCCAAAAACTTCAAGAATGTTTCTTTAGTTTTTCTCTCATCATATATTTTAAGAACAAACATAAGCCCACTAAATACAGCCCTCGGAATAAACTTTATATTTTTACAATCTTCATGCATCATGAACTTGAATAATTCCATTAATGTTTCTTTTTTAGTTATTGTAAAATCAATGTCGAATATAGCTAATTTCTCCATAATATCACCTCTATTTATACAATCAAATAAAGCACTGAATTAAGATTACATCCTAAAAATCAGTGCTCATTTTTGTTTAATTTAAATTATTCTGCTAATTCTTCTTGATAATATTTTGTCACTTCATCAAATTCAGCTTCATCAGGCACTGTTAATTCGCCTTCTTCACCTTCAGATCTGAATAAGTATACTGATGCATCTTCTGGATTTTGAACTAAAACATATTCCTTTTCTTTATATTCAAAAGAATCAATTACATCACAACTGATTATGTTTCCATTTTCATCTTCTAAATCCACTACAAATGATTCATATTCATCTTCACAGCCACATCCACATTCATGGTCGTGTCCATGATCGTGTCCGCCGCAACCACACTCATGGTCATGATCATGTCCGCCACAACCGCATCCTTGTTTTTCTTCGTGTTCATCTGATTGACAATTACATTTATTTAAATCTTTTTCTGACATATTTAACTCACACATACTATTTGTGTGAATTCACCTCCTTATTAAGATAATTTGTTATGTTCTAATTGTAACCTTAAATTTCAATTAATAAAAGCTTTTTTTTCATCTTTACTATTTTTTAGTTAATATTCTGTATTTATATTAGTTTCACATATATTTTTACAAGTATATTTTTTCAATACCACAGCATTTATATTATTTTTCTCTGCAGTTTATATTCTCTTTCGATTTATTTTGTGTATGCAGTTTTCAAAATATACAAAATTATTTTTCAATATCAAAAGAGCTAGGCTTAATGCCTAGCTCTTCATTATCATCAATCTATTTTCTAAAATTATTTATTAGCTAATGCTTTGTATCCTTCTAATCTTTCCATAGCATCTTTATGAGTCTTTTCGAATAAAGCTTCAGCTTGTTCTGGGAATGCCTTAGCAAGTGAAGAGTATCTTACTTCGCCCATTAAGAATTCCTTGAAGTCTGCTGTTGGTTCTTTAGAATCTAAGCTGAATGGATTTGTTTCAGTTCCCTTTAATTCAGGATTGAATCTGTACATTTGCCAGTATCCACAAGCTGTAGCTCTCTTAGCTTCTTCTTGGCTGTTACCCATACCAATTCTTAAACCGTGGTTTATACATGGTGCATAACCGATTATTAATGATGGTCCCTTGTAAGCTTCTGCTTCAGCGATTGCTTTAAGAACTTGGTTCTTATCAGCTCCCATGTTAACTTGAGCTACATATACGTAACCATAAGTCATAGCCATCATTCCAAGATCCTTCTTCTTTGTTCTCTTACCTGATGCAGCAAATTTAGCTATTGCAGCAGTTGGTGTAGATTTAGAAGATTGTCCACCTGTATTTGAGTAAACTTCTGTATCAAATACAAATACATTTACGTCTTCTCCTGAAGCTAATACGTGGTCAACTCCACCGTATCCGATGTCGTAAGCCCATCCGTCTCCACCGAAGATCCATTGAGATCTCTTAACGAAGTAGTCTTTTTCAGCTAATATAGCTTTTGCTATATCACTTCCTGATTTTTCTAGAGCTTCTACTAATTTATCAGCTCTTTCTCTAGTTCCAGCTCCTTCATTCATGTTGTCTAACCAATCTTGAAGAGCATCCTTTGCAGCATCTCCTGCAGCGATTGCTTCTTGAGCTCTTTCAGCTATTCTTTCTCTTATAGCCTTAACTCCTAAGAACATACCTAATCCATATTCAGCATTGTCTTCAAATAAAGAGTTTGCCCAAGCTGGACCATGTCCATTTTTGTTAGTTGTGTAAGGTGTAGAAGGTGCTGAACCTCCCCAAATTGAAGAACATCCTGTTGCATTAGCAACCATCATTCTATCTCCAAATAATTGAGTTATAAGCTTAGCATATGGAGTTTCTCCACAACCTGCACAAGCTCCTGAGAACTCAAGTAATGGTTGTTCAAATTGGCTACCCTTAACTGTATTCTTGTTCATTGGGTTCTTCTTAGTAGAAACTTCATAAGTTAAGTAATCCCAAGCATCTATTTGATCATGTTGAGATTCTTGTGGTTTCATAACTAATGCTTTTCCTGGTGCTGGACATATTTGAGCACAGTTTCCACAACCTGAACAATCAAGTGGTGTTACACCCATTGCATATACTAAAGTTTCTTCAGTCTTTATTCCCTTAGTAGCTACTGTCTTAGTTGCAGCTGGAGCAGCATTCTTTTCTGCTTCTGTTAATAAGAATGGTCTTATAGCAGCATGTGGACATACTAAAGAACATTGGTTACATTGAATACATTTTTCTGAATCCCATTCTGGAACGTTAACTGCAATTCCTCTCTTTTCGAAAGCTGCAGTACCTGCTTCAAATGTACCATCTTCCATTCCTACAAATGTAGATACAGGAAGTTGATCTCCTTCTTGTCTGTTCATTGGGATAACTATATCCTTAACGAATTTAGAAGCATGTTTAACTGGAGCTGCTTCTTCATCTACAGCTGTTTTCCAAGCTTCTGGGATCTTAATTTCAACTATTGATTCAACACCTCTATCGATAGCTGCGTTGTTCATGTTAACAACTTTTTCACCCTTCTTACCATAAGAAGCAACAACTGCATCTTTTAAGTATTTTATTGCATCTTCTAGTGGTATGATTCTAGCTAACTTGAAGAATGCTGATTGCATTATCATGTTAATTCTTCCACCAAGACCAATTTCTTGAGCTATAGCAATAGCATTTAAAGTATAGAACTTAATATTGTTATTTGCTAAGAATCTCTTATATGATGCTGGTAACTTTTCTTCTAAATCTTCTGGAGTCCAGATAGTATTTAATAAGAAAGTTGAACCTGGTTTTAATCCATCAAGTACATTGTATTTGTGGATGTATGATTGGTTAGAACATGAAACAAAGTCTGCTTTGTTTATTAAGTATGGTGACTTAATCGCCTTCTTACCAAATCTTAAGTGAGATACTGTAATTCCACCAGATTTCTTTGAATCGTAGAAGAAGTATCCTTGAGCATACATGTCTGTATGGTCTCCTATGATCTTTATAGCACTCTTGTTTGCTCCAACAGTACCATCTGATCCTAGTCCCCAGAACTTACAAGCTGT
This sequence comes from Clostridium sp. TW13, assembly GCF_024345225.1. Lineage (NCBI taxonomy): Bacteria > Bacillati > Bacillota > Clostridia > Eubacteriales > Clostridiaceae > Inconstantimicrobium > Inconstantimicrobium mannanitabidum. The sequence goes on along the minus strand of NZ_BROD01000001.1, from coordinate 790,057 downwards.
AGTTCCTTCTGGAGTAGCATCTATATCTTCAGTAACTACTAATGAAGTATTAGTAACATCATCATTGATTCCTATTGTAAATCCATTCTTTGGTGCATCTTGTGCTAAGTTAGCATAAACTGCAGCAATATGTCCTGGATTTGGATCCTTTGATCCTAAACCAAATCTACCACCAATAACTAGTGGAGCATTTTCTTGACCGAAGAATGCATTTCTAACATCTAAGTATAATGGTTCTCCAGCTGATCCTGGTTCCTTAGTTCTATCTAAAACAGCAATTCTCTTAGCTGTCTTTGGAATAGCTGCTAATAATCTTTCATTTGAGAATGGTCTGAATAATCTTACTTTAACAACACCGACTTTTTGTCCGTTTGCATTTAAGTAATCTATAGTTTCTTCACATACATCTGTAGCAGAACCCATAGCTACGATTACTCTATCTGCATCTGGTGCACCATAGTAATCGAAACAGTGATATTCTCTTCCAGTTAACTTAGTGATTTCATTCATGTATTTTTCTACTGTTTCTGGTAATTCATCATAGAATTTGTTTACAGATTCTCTTTCTTGGAAGTAGATATCTGCATTTTGAGCTGTACCTCTTGTTACAGGGTGGTTTGGATTTAAAGCTCTTGCTCTAAATGCGTTAACTGATTCCCAGTCAAGTAATTTAGCTAATTCATCATATTCAAGAACTTCGATCTTTTGAATTTCATGAGAAGTTCTAAATCCATCGAAGAAGTTTAAGAATGGAATTCTTGTCTTAATAGCTGTTAAGTGAGCTACTGCTGATAAATCCATAACTTCTTGAACTGATCCTTCTGCAAGCATTGCAAAACCTGTTTGTCTTGCTGCCATAACGTCTTGATGATCTCCAAATATATTTAATGCTGAAGTTGCTAATGCTCTAGCTGATACGTGGAATACTCCTGGTAACATTTCTCCAGAGATTTTGTACATATTTGGTATCATTAATAATAGACCTTGTGAAGCTGTAAATGTTGTTGTTAATGCTCCAGCTTGTAATGAACCGTGAACAGCACCAGCTGCTCCAGCTTCTGATTGCATTTCCATAACTCTTACAGGTTGTCCAAATATATTTTTTCTTCCTTGCGCTACCCATTCATCTACATGTTCAGCCATTGGTGATGATGGTGTGATTGGATATATTGCAGAAACTTCTGTAAATGCATACGCTATATGAGCTGCTGCAGTATTACCATCCATAGTTTTCATTTTTCTCATCGCATAGACCCCTCTTTCATTATATAAGTATAATCTTTTTTATTAATAAATTTCTAACTTTCATTAGAAATCTAAAAATCAACTGTTAGTTTATAAGTTCTCTTACGAACTCTGTACATTTTACAAAATCATCTTCTGTACTAGAATCCTTTATTGGCAACTCTCCAATTACATTGAATCCATAACTTGTCATCTTTTCTGCCCATTTATGAATAAATGTAGCATCATTCCATCCACAAGATCCAAATAACATCATTTTCTTGCCATCATTTTTTAATTCATTAAGTGCATCTACAAATGGCTGCATTTCTTGCTGCTCAATCTTATCACCATCAGTCACTGGACTACCCAATGCTACAGCATCTGCATTAATAACATCGTCAATAGAAGCCTCTTGAACATGCTTCATTAAAACTTCTGCACCACATTCAACTCCTACCGCCTTAATATGCTTTGCAAGAGTTTCTACAGCTCCGCCACAGCTCCAATATATGATAGATATTTTTTTCATTTGTTGCACCTCTTTCATTTTTGTTAAATTATTAACAATTTTATTTTATCAATGCAAACTAATCTTTTTGCACAATATTAATTATACCTTATGATTTTGTTTTTTCAACCTTATTTTAATATTATTCTTAATTAGAACTATTGCCAAAGTTCTGTATTGAGTTTATTTTCAGAAAATTAAAAGATAATTTCCATAGAAATTATCTTTTAATGGCATTCATAATTACTTTCAGTATCTTTTCATTTCCATTGCTATATTCTGATTTTTCCATGTTCTTTATAAATGTATTTCTATTTTTTTTCAAATCTTCCAAAGCAGCCATCAAGCTATCAGATGTTAACTGTTCTTCTTCTATTACCTTACTAAAACCAAGTTTTTCAAAAGACATTGAATTTAATATTTGATCACCTCTTGATGCATTTCTGGATAAAGGTACTAACAAGTTTGGTTTTCTTAAAGCTAAAATCTCAAAAATTGAATTAGCTCCAGATCTAGAAATAATGAAGTCTGCTACAGCAAATATATTCGGTAACTCTTCTGAAATATATTCAAACTGTTTATATCCTTTTTTATTATTAAGTGAAGAATCTAAATTTCCTTTTCCACATATGTGGATTACATTCATTTCTTTAAGAATTTTAGGTAACGTGCTTCTAAGTGTATCATTCAAGAATTTTGATCCAAGGCTTCCCCCTATCAATAAAAGTATAGGCTTGTCGTCACTAAAACCAGCTATTTTTTTACCTTTTGTCTTATCACCTTTTAATACTTCTTCTCTAATTGGAGTTCCAGTTACTACTCCTCTATCTCCGCTTATATATTTTACAGTTTCAGGAAATGTAACACAAATCTTATTACAAAATGGTGTTGCTAACTTATTGGCAAGACCAGGTGTCATATCTGATTCATGAGAAACTACTGGCACTTTCTTCAAATGAGCTGCAATAACAACTGGAACTGATACAAAGCCTCCTTTTGAAAATATCACATCTGGCTTTTCCTTTCTTATTACCTTCAACGCATCGCCTATTCCTTTTATAACTTTAAACGGATCACTAAAATTTTTTAAATCAAAGTATCTTCTTAACTTTCCTGAAGATATTCCATAGTAAGGTATTTTTGCTTTTGTTATTATATCTTTCTCTATTCCATCCTTTGAACCAATATATTTTATTTCAAAACCCTGCTTTTCTAATAAAGGTACAAGAGCTAAATTAGGAGTAACATGACCTGCACTTCCTCCACCTGTCATAATTATTTTGTGTTTTTTCAAATTTACCACTCCCTTAATCATTAAATCAAATCTTACACTATAACCTTAAACTCTTTATCTCAAGTTGTATGTTCTTATTACCATTATATTCATTTACTTTAGGAACATAAATAAAATCCATATTAAAGTTCCCGTAAGTACTTTCCAATACTTCAATCAGTCTTTCATTACCATACTTTTCTTCGAAAGATTCTTTAAATCTATCTATTATATTTCCAAATCCTATAGCATCTATAGTTTTATAACTATTGGGGATATTCACCCTAAACTTAATTACATTTCTATCTTTACCAAGAATCCACACTCTGGAAATCTCCAATCCCTTTTCAGCACATAAAGGCGCTGGATTTCCCTTGCCATAAGGCTTTATCTTTTCAAAATTCTCTATTATATTTTCATTGATTTTATCTACAGACAGCCTAAAATCTATTCTTTGTTTAGGCATTAAATCTTCTTTAGTCAAAGCGCAATTTCTCAGCAAGGCTTCTCTCACTAAATGCAACTTCTCTTCCTCTACTGAAAGACCTGCTGCCATTGGATGACCACCAAACTTACTTATATACTCTTTGCAACGAGAAAGTTCCTCGAAAATATTATATTCATCTATACTTCGCCCGGACCCTTTAGGCATTTCCTTCCCTTTTGTCATAATAATAGTAGGCCTATAATATTTTTCTTTTATTCTTCCTGCAACTATTCCTGCTATACTTTCATGAATATTAGGACTGTATATTAATAATACTTTATCTTTGCTCATGTTACTCTTCTCAATTTCTTCAATGACATTTTCAGTACTTTCAGTGGTTAACTCTTGTCTTTCCTTGTTTAATTCCACTAATTTCTTTGCTAATGCTTTTGCTTCCTCTTCTGTTTCACTCAAAAATAAGTCTACTGATAATTTTGCATTTTCAAGCCTTCCTGTAGCATTTATACATGGACCTATCACAAATCCCAGGTGTGTTACAGAAATCACCTTATCCTTTAGTCCTGTTTCTTCAATCAATGCTTTTAAACCTAGGTTCTCTGTGGACATAATTTTTTTCAATCCATAACTAACTATATCTCTATTCTCTTCTTTTAAATCAACCACATCACATACAGTAGCGATAGCAACATATTGAATAAGATTTATCCACTGCTCATCATCTATATCGAACTTATTATATAAGCATATTATAAATTTTAATGCTATACCAGCTCCACACAAATTCTTAAAAGGATATGGACAATCTTCTCGTTTTATATCTATGATAGCATCTGCTTCTGGCATTCTCCTCACCAAAGTATTATTTTCTTCAAAAGCTGGTATTTCATGATGATCAGTTACAACAACCTGCATACCTAGTGATTTAGCTAAATTTATTTCTTCAAAAGCTGCAATACCATTGTCACAAGTCAATATAACTTCATAGCCTTCTTCTTTTAACTTTTTTATTCTATCTATATTCATACCATAGCCTTCTGATTCTCTATCAGGTATATGATAATTAAAATTAGCATTTAGCTGTTTTAATGCCTTAGTTAAGACCACTGTACTAATAACCCCATCACAATCATAATCGCCATAAACTATTATCTTCTTTCCTGATTTTATGGCATTACAAATAATTTCTACTCCCCGTTCCATATCCTTCATTAAAGTCTCAGAGTAAAAATTAGCAATAGTCGGATTCAAAAATTTCTTTGCTTCTCCAATCTCCTCTATTCCACGGTTAACCAATAACTTTGCAGTATAATAATCTACATCTAGTTCATTAATTAAATTTTCAATGGATGTTTTCTCATCTTTTCTATTTATCAAAAACCATTGTTCCTGCATTTCTTCCTCCAATAACTACACTATAATCTGACTGCTTGCTTTACTAAATATTTTGCACACAACATCAGTCATCTGTTCAAAATCCAAATTAAAGTTGCCTTCTAATTCATCTATAAGCCTTTTGCCTTCCCCGTACATTATACTATAGGTTGTAAGCCTAACAGCTAATATTATACCTCTTTCCACATCCAAATTACGCTTTCTTTTTAATCTCTTTTGCAATTTTACCCATTGTTCTTTTGATATATCAACGTCTTTTGACCTTAGCCTATTTATTATCATATCAATAATATTTTTCACTTCACCTATTTTATCTTTTGATGTACTTGCATTAATTACAAATAACTTAATGCCTTTTTCATTCTTTACTGTTGCAGAAACATCATATACAAGCCCTTTTTTTGTCCTTAACTCATTATATAAAAGTGAAGAAACTCCTTCACTAAACCATAAGTTAAATAAATTCAATACCTCTATTTCATCTGAATTCAATTCACTTATATCAAAGGCATACTCAATTTTTGCTCCCGTAAATCCTGGAACCATTACTTCAAATGCACCTTGTGTTAGCTCTTCATAAATGACACCATTGACCATCTTGCTTCCTCTTGGCAAAATTCCCATGTTTCCTTCAACAATTTTCCTGACCGCTTCCTCATCAATTGAAGTTACAACAGTTACTGTGCAGTTAGAACCAATATAATATCTATTATAAAATGCTTTTACTTCTTCTAAAGTTATCTTTTTTACCTGTTCTTCACTTCCTATTATGGTATGCTTTATCCTTCTCTTATCAAAGGAATTATAAAACAATACATCTTCACAATATTGTTCCAAGTCTTCCTTCCACTCTCTACTCTCTGTACATATTACATCTATTTCTTCATTAAATCCACTATTAAAAATAGGAGCAACTAATATATCACTATATAATGAAAAAGCTTTATTAAAATCCAACTTATCACATACTCCATAGTATATTACATAAGGAAAATTAGTCATAGCATTATTAAAGGCAAAAAGCTCATCACACTGTTCATTTATTTCATCTTCTGATTTTGTTGAAGTTCCTTTAAACACCATATGTTCTAGTGCATGTGCCACCCCTATTTCTGAAGGTTTTTCCATGTTTGCTCCAGCTTCAAAACCTATACAAAAAGAAGTAATTGCCCCTGGAATATTCTTATATATTAATTTTATACCATTCTGCAATATATATTCTTTCATCTTCTAACTCCATTCATATCTTCAAACTCTAAAAGGGACTGTTATTCAAAACAGCCCCTTTTATGTATATTCCTTAACCTATTTATTAAATTAATTGATTTGCATCAATTTATTATATATCATACCTTCCATTAGCTCATCAACTTCATCATTTAATTCTAAAGCCTTTAATATTTCAAATGAAAACGCTAAAGCTGTTGCTGGTCCCCTGCTAGTTATTATACTACCATCTCTCACAACTAAATCTTCGCTGTATATACAATTACCCAAATGTATATCAAAAGATGGATAAGATGTTATCTTCTTACCTGATATTATTCCTGCCTTTTCTAAAACAATAGGTGCTGCACATATTGCTGCTACAATTTTGCCAACTGCAGCATACTCTTTAATTAACTCTACTACCCTAATATTATTCTTTAAGTTATTTGCTCCTGGCATACCACCTGGTAACACCAAACCATCATATGAGTTCAGTTCAGCCTCATCTATAGTTTTATCAGCCTTCACTAAAATATCATGTGATCCAAGTACCTCTTTACCATCAATACTTACCATATCACATTCTACATTAGCTCGCCTTAATACATCTACTACAGTTAGTGCTTCAATTTCTTCAAATCCTTCTGCCAACATCACCGCTATTTTTTTCAATTCACAAGACCTCCTTAATCAATACCTCTTTAACATAATCATCAAAAGCTAATGAAATCATGTTATTACCTCTACCTGCTCTATTTTGCACCCTAACTTCATTAATAGCAATCTCAGCTCTTTCATTATTTTTCGATAAAATTACAAGTTTATACTTTTCTAAACCTGAAACTGCAATTTCATTATATACTTTATTGGTAACATCTTCAACATTATTAGGCACATATTGGGCAAATACAACTTCATCCTCTTCTTTTAAAGATATAGCAACTACCCCTGAAGCTACTTTTCCCATAAGGTTTATTCCTTGTACTTCAAATTTTATACCCATACCTTTTCGTGTAACTAATAAAAATTCACCATCATCTTTAGCAGCAAGTTCTACCGTTGCAACTCTATCTGCTGAAGTTCTCAACTTGTAGGCTATTTGACTAACTCCACCAGCCTCAAATTCTGATAATATAGTCTTCTTTATTAATCCTTTTTGAGTTATAAAATATACCACAAAATCATCTGTATAGCTGTCTATGCTTATAACATTTATAATCATTTCATCCTTTTCAAAATCATCTACAAGCTCGCTAATATCTATAGATTTTTGAAGTTTACTAAAATAGCCTCCTTTAAATCTATGAACCTTACCTAAATTAGTGAACATCAATATATCATCTAAACATTTTATTTCTACCTTCATGTAGGAATCTTTTCTCTTATTGCTAGCTATTTTTATTTCACCATTAGATTTAACAGCCAATATATACTTTTCTTGTAAGTATTCCTCTGTATAAGAGATCTCACTTATACTATCATTTTTAGAAATAAAGCATAACTCTGTACCCATTATATTTCTATCAACAAGTTCTGTTTTCGGTTCCTTCACAGTAAATGTCAAGCCCTTTTCAGTTTTAATCTCTACAAATTTTGGTTCTTCACTCTTATCTACCAACACCACATTAGCAAGTTTCTCACCATGCTTAAGTTTTAGCGCTAACAACTTAGAATAACTTGTATTAAATGCCTCAAAACTAGTATTTTTAATATAACCTGATGAAGTTATAAATTTTAACATTTTATCTTCAGAAAAACTTTCCACAGATTCTACTGTTATTATATTTTCTTCCTCTAAATTTAACCCTCTTATTAAAGTATCTAGTCTTTCACCTTTTTCTTTCCACTTATATTCAGGAATTGAATTTCCTTTAAGCTGATACATATATCCTGTATCAGTAAACAGAAGTAGATTATCTCTAGTATTCGCCTTTATAAGATGCTTCAACAAATCTCCTTCTCTATATTCGATACTCTCAGCATCTTGATTAGATCTGTTATAAGTTTTTAATGGAACTCTTTTTATAAATCCATCCTTTGATAAGGTGATCATTATATCTTCAACAACGATGAGTTCTTCTAAGTCAATCTTAGCTTCATCCTCATTAGCAACAATCTCAGTTCTTCTAGGATTTTCAAACTGCTCTTTAACTGCTATAAGTTCTTTTTTGATTACCTTTAGAAGTTCTTTTTCATTTTCTAATATCTTCTTTAATGCTTTTATTTTCTTTGCAAGCTCTGCATATTCATTTTGAAATACCTTAATTTCTAGTCCAGTCAATCTATAAAGCATTAATTCTAATATTGCATCTGCTTGCATTTCTGTAAATTCAAATTTTTCAATAAGATTTTCTCTAGCATTAGCTTTAGATTTAGAAGCTCTAATAGTTGCTATTACTTCATCAAGAATTTCTATAGCTTTAATAAAACCTTCTACCACATGATATCTTTTTTCAGCTATTTCTAGTTCTCTTTTAGTCCTTCTAGTAACAACATCCTTTTGATGGTTAACATAATGTTTTAATATTTCCTTAAGTCCTAAAGTTTCTGGCTTTCCATCTGCTAAAGCTACCATATTAAAACTCAAGTTGCATTGAAGATCTGTTTTCTTAAATAAATATTTTAAGACCTTTTCTGCTGTATCTTCATCTACATTTTTCTTGAATTCTATAACGGATCTTATTCCAGTTCTATCTGATTCATCTCTTATGTCTGCTATAGATTCTAAAGCTTTTGCATGTCTCTTATCACCTGTCATTTCTGAAATAGTTTGAAGAAGTTTTGCTTTATTTCTTCTATAAGGGAACTCTGTTATTACTATACCTAATCTTCCATTTTCTAAAGTATCTATAGAAGCTCTAGATCTTAAAGTTACCTTGCCTTCACCAGTTTCATAAGCTGCTTTAAGAGGATTTTCACCAATTAGAATTCCTCCTGTTGGCAAATCTGGTCCCTTAATATATTTCATTAAATCACCAGTTGTCAATTCGTTATTGTCAATGTATGCTAGAGTTCCATCAATAACCTCACCTAAATTATGAGGTGGAATATTAGTTGCAAGACCAACAGCGATTCCAAAAGTTCCATTTACCAAAAGGTTTGGATATCTTGCCGGAAGCACTTTAGGCTCAATTTCACTATCAGAGTAGTTTGGAACCATTTCTACTACATCTTTATCTATATCTTGAAGCATTGTTAATGCGATTTTAGATAATCTCGCCTCAGTATAACGCATCGCAGCTGCACTATCTCCATCTACTGATCCCCAGTTTCCATGTCCATCTATCAACGGCTCTCTTGTAGAAAAATCTTGAGCTAGTATTGTCATTGCATCATATACAGAAGAATCTCCATGTGGATGAAATTTACCTAGTATATCTCCGACAATTCTAGCAGATTTATAATATGGTTTGTCTGGAAATGCTTTAAGTAAATAAGCTCCATACAAAATTCTTCTATGAACTGGCTTCAAACCATCTCTTACATCGGGTAATGCTCTATCCTTTGCCACTTCTACTGCATAAGGCAAATAATTATCTGGCATCAACTCTTCTAGAGGCATTCTTATTATATTATTATCCTTAGGTATAAGGTTATTTTTCTTTGCCATGATGTTCTCCTCTTTTCTCTGCCTTAAAATTCTGCATATTTATATAAATAATTTTTTCTTGGTTCAACTACATCACCCATTAATAAAGAAACCATTTTTTCAGCTTTAGCTGCATCTTCTATATTTACTTGATATAAAGTTCTGGTTTCAGGATTTAAAGTTGTGTCCCATAACTGCTCTGGATTCATCTCTCCAAGTCCCTTGAATCTCTGTATAAGCGCATTTTTACCTATCTTTTTCTTACACTCCTCTAGTTCAGCATCTGAATAAGCATATGCATATTCTTCTTTGCCTTTTACTATCTTATAAACTTTATATAAAGGAGGCTGCGCCATATATAGATGTCCATTTTGAATTAATGGCCTCATGTATCTGTAAATATATGTCATCCATAAAGTTCTGATATGGTAACCATCCACATCCGCATCACTCATAATTATTATCTTGTCATACTTTAAGTCTTCTTCTTTATAATTATCTAATGTACCAGTTCCTACAGCTGTATTGAATATTTTAAGTTCTTCAGAAGCAATTACATTCTCAAGCTTTTGCTTTTCTGTATTCATTATCTTACCTTTAGATGGCATTATTGTTTGAAATCTTCTATCTCTAGCTTGCTTGGCTGAACCACCAGCAGAGTCTCCTTCCACCACAATAAACTCATTAACAGTGTTATCCTTTAAAGTACAAACTGCAACCTTACCTGCCAAAGGTGAAGTCCCTTTACCTATTTTCTTCTTTTCTGCTTCATTTATCTTTTTTATTTTATCTTTTCTTGCTGCAGCATCCATAGCATTATTAATTATTGCTGTAGCTATATCCTTATGATCTTCAATCCATTCACCGAATTTAGTATAAGCTAAATCATTCATCATGGTGTAAGCTTCATTATTGCCAAGTTTAGTTTTAGTCTGTCCTTCAAATACTGGATTGGTAAGCTTTATTTTTATAATAGCTGTCATACCCTCTCTAAGGTCATCACCCTCAAATTCCTTATCCTTCTCTTTGATTATTCCTAGTTTCTTTCCCCATTCCTTAAAAGCTCTTGTCATTCCTGTTTTAAAACCAGTCTCATGAGTTCCTGCTTCTGTAGTAGGAATGTTATTTACATAACTAGCAATATACTCTGTAGTAGAATCAGTAAACTGTAGGCATACTTCACCGTACATATCTATATTTGAAACACTTCTTTCTCCTTCAAACAAAATAGGCTCTGGATGAATAGGTGTTTTACTTTCATTTAGATATTCAATAAAATCTAAAAGACCTCTCTCCGAAAAGTATTCCTTCTTAAATTCCTCTTCTTTCCTGTCATCAATAAATTCTAATCTGATACCTTTATTTTGAAAGGCTAACTCTTGCAATCTTTCATCTATCATATCAAATTTGAATTCTGTAGTTGAAAAGACTTCTTTATCAGGCATAAAAGTTATCTTACTACCAGTTTTATCTGTTTTGCCTATAACCTCAAGCTTAGTAACAGGTGTACCAGGCATCACCCTTTTAAGTTCCTTGTCATAAGCTTGCTCAAATCTTTGCCTAAATACTTTTCCATCCTGATATACTTCAACCTCTAACCATTTTGAAAGCGCGTTAACTACAGCTGCACCTACACCATGAAGTCCACCTGAAGTTTTATAATTTTTATTATTAAATTTTCCACCTGTATGTAGTTCAGTAAATACCATCTCTACTCCAGATTTCTTTTTGATTGGATGAATCCCCGTTGGAATCCCTCTACCATTATCTATAACAGTAACACTTTTATCTTTATTTAAAATAATAGTTGCTTTATCTCCATATCCATTAGTTATCTCATCAATAGCATTATCTAGGATCTCCCATATGCAATGATGCAATCCTTTTGTTCCTGTAGACCCAATGTACATACCTGGTCTTACTCTTACCGGCTCTAATTTTTCTAATGAAGTAAGGTCTGTTACATCATACCCTTTGTGTAACTCGTCTTTATTCATAACTTGCCTCCACTCCTTTTACTATATAGTCCTATTTCTATTATATTGTGAAATCATTTAGATTCAAGTCCAATTTTTTCAAGTATATAATCATTTACTAGCTAAGTATATTGTTTTTTATCATCTATGTCAAACATCCGTTCTCATATAGTCTTATAAAAAATAAGCACTAGTTCACAAAATTAAGTTAGAAATGAACCCAATAATAAAAAGTTGTTTTAAATAATTTAAAACAACTTTCATTTTATCATATATCTATTTACTTTTGCTACCCTTCATACTTTACTTAACTATACATCATATATACCAATTTCTCTTACATGTTTTGTATGATTCCATTCCTTATTGTTTTTATTCAACATACCTTGAATAGTAATAGGAATCCAAGTCAATGTGTATATAGAATACATCAAAAATCTAAAGAAATACATAAATCCTTTTTTTCCTGATAATAAAGCGGATAAAATCATAAATATTGCTAAGTAAGCTACATTAGCTGATATATTAACAAGCATATTCTTTTGAGCTTCTCCAAGCAGTGCCGGTAATACTATTACATTTAAAGAATATAATACAATAATAGAAAACATTCTTTTTGATATTTTCTTATCCACTAGCAAATATAAAGGAGTAAGAATAAATTGAAACATAACAAATAGCTTCCATACATCAGCATTAAATAAATAATTTATTACGAATATGTGCATACCTGTCGTATTGTTTTGCACTAAAGTTATTACCAACGAAATTGCTAGCAATATTGTAGTTATTGGCTGCATTACATATAATGCACAATCAAACATTTTAAAGCTTCTTTCCTTTATACTTTTCTTAAGTAGTTTAAAGAAGAACCTTGACGCAACATCTGAAAAGCCTTGCATCCATCTTTTTCTTTGATTCCATGATTGTTTAAGCGTAAGAGGTTTTTCATCATATATTTTTGCTTCATGCGCCCAACCTACCATCTCACCATTTAAGATAAGTTTACATGTAAATTCCAAGTCTTCTGTTAAGCATGTAGCTCCCCATCCTAATTCTTTTAATATGTTTATATCAATTACAAATCCTGTTCCACCTATTTGATTAGACAAACCTAAATTACTTCTTGATAATTGAAAGGCCCTATTTTGAGACCAAAAAGCCATTGAATAACTTTGAGTAATCCATGAATCATATGGGTTTTTAGAATCTAAATAACCCTGAACCACCTTGTAACCTTCAAGCATTTTAGAATTCATTTCTTTTAAGAAGTCTGAATCTATAATATTATCTGCATCAAATATAGTAATCGTATCATAGCAATTATCCATCTTGAATATTTTTTCAAACATCCACTCTAAAGCATAACCCTTACCTCTTTTTTCCTTGTTCTTTCTTTCAAATACTTTTGCTCCATGCTTTCTAGCTATCTCAGCAGTTTTATCAGTACAATTATCAGCTATTACGTATATATCATACATATCTGAAGGATAGTTTTGTTTTTTTAAACTATCTACACAATTGCCTATAACTACTTCTTCATTATGTGCTGCTACTATACAAATGAATTTCTTTTTAGGCTCAAAATTCTTTTTTTCTTTCTTTCTCCATAACCCAACTACTCCAAGTATCAATGAATATAATGTTAACATAAATACTATAATTTGAAATATAGCTGTTGCGCTTAAAATATAATTGCCCATTTAATCACTTCCAAACTTATTTATGAATATATTTTTACATAATTACTATACTATTAAAATATATTAATAGCCTTATATAATATATTTCAATCAAAATGAAAAATCAAGCTAACTTTAATTTACATTTTCCACCATTTCATATGCTTTTTATTAATATAATATTTTTATATGATTACAAAAACAATTTTAATATCAGAAAACATTTTCTATATACGTATATATCATTATTTCTTAAATAAAAAATAATATAAAATTAGCATGTGTGCAATCAAAAACACTGTAAAAAGAAACTTAAAATACCAATGTTTTGTTTTGTGTCTAAAAACATACATACCAATCATCGCTCCTAAACTACCACCTATAGCAGCAATGAAAAATATATTTTTTTCTGGAATTCTCCACTTTTTCTTTTCAGCTTTTCTTTTATCAATTAACATAGTGAAAAATCCAATAGTATTTATAATTATTAAATACGCCACTATTATCTTAACCATAATTTCTCCTTCTAATATATATTTTTTCTTCTAATTAAAATTATTTTTTAGTTTTCTTTCCTAAGGCATCTTGAAAAAATAAATAATTCCATATGTTATTTATTTTCAGACGTCTAAAAACAAAAAAGAAAACAAATTGAACTTCTACAGTTATAATAACACATAGTCTCTAATTTGTTTTCCCTTTGTTTATATTTTTCATATTATATTATTATTGGTTATACTAATAATCTTTTTCAATTCTCTGCGGAATCAAAAATTATTAAATGTAAATATTTCTTTAAGGCCTAATTTCCAAGATATTCATTAACCTTTGTAGCTGCATCTCTACCTTCTCTAATTGCCCAAACCACAAGTGATTGACCTCTTCTCATATCTCCAGCTGTAAACACCTTATCTACATTAGTTTTGAATTCGCCATATTCAGCCTTTACATTGCTTCTAGCATCCTGCTCAATCTTAAATTCATCAACTACATATTGTTCTGCTCCTAGGAATCCCATGGCCAAAAATACAACATCTGCTTCAAAAATTTCTTCTGATCCTTCTATTTCCTTTGGAACCATAGCACCCTTTTCATTCTTTTCCCAATTAACTCTTACTGTCTTTACAGTTTTTAAATTTCCAGACTCATCACCTTCAAAAGTTTTTACACTTATGTTGTACTCACGTGGATCTCTTCCATACATTTCAATGAATTCCTCTTGACCATAGTCCACTTTTAGAACTCTTGGCCATTGTGGCCATGGATTGTTAGCAGTTCTCTCTTTTGGAGGCTCACCCATAATCTCAAATTGCTTTACACTCTTACATCCATGTCTTAAGGAAGTAGCAACACAATCTGTTCCTGTATCTCCACCACCAATGACAATAACATTCTTATCTTTCACAGATATATAATTATCATCTTCATGATTTGAATCTAAAAGACTTTTTGTATTTTGTTTTAAGAAGTCTACAGCAAAATATATTCCCTTTAATTCTCTTCCTGGTGCTTTCAAATCTCTAGGATTAGATGCTCCACAAGCCAAAACAACAGCGTCAAATTCATTTAAAATATCATCTTTTTTATAATTTTGTCCTACATTCGCATTATTGATAAACTTAACACCCTCAGTTCTCATTATGTCTAGTTTTCTTTCAATAATTCTCTTTTCAAGCTTCATATTTGGTATTCCATACATTAATAATCCACCAAACCTATCACTTCTCTCAAAAACAGTCACTTCATGTCCATACTTATTAAGAGAATCTGCTGCTGCAAGACCAGCAGGACCTGAACCTATAACAGCAACCTTTTTTCCAGTTCTATTCTTTGGAATATTAGGTTTAATTACACCTTCTTCATACGCTCTTTCAATAATTGAGCATTCATTTTCCTTAATAGAAACAGATGGTCCATTTAACCCTGCTGTGCATCCAGCTTCACAAGGTGCTGGGCAAACTCTTCCTGTAAATTCAGGGAAGTTATTAGTTTTAAGCAATCTCTCAACAGCTTCCTTCCATTGTCCTCTGTATATTAAATCATTCCATTCAGGTATTAGGTTGTTAAGAGGACAACCTGATACCATACCTTTAATCAATATTCCTGATTGGCAGAATGGAACTCCACAATCCATACATCTAGCGCCCTGAATTTCCTGATCTTCTTTACTTAAATAGGTGTGAAATTCATTATAATGTTGGATTCTATCTTTTGGAGATTCTGCTTCACTTACTTTTCTTTCATACTCTAAAAATCCTGTTGGTTTTCCCATTATAAATACCTCCTATCTCTGTACCTTTCCTGTTCTAATATTGAAGGCTGCTATTGTAGCTTCTTCCTCACTAAGACCTTCTGCCTTCTTTTCTTTGATAAGTTGAAGCATAATTTCGTAATCCTTTGGCATTATCTTTACAAACTTTTTAGCTTCCTCATTGAATTTATTTAATATACCTTGAGCCTTTTGAGATTTAGTGTATTTATAATGATTGTTTAATAGTTCTTTTAAGTTTACTATATCCTCAGAATCTAGCTCTTTAATTGTAATAAATTCTGTATTTATATTTTTAGCAGCTAATCCTGACTCATCATACACATATGCTAATCCCCCACTCATACCTGCTGCAAAGTTCTTTCCGATAGTTCCAATGATTGCAACCATACCACCTGTCATGTATTCACAACCATGGTCGCCAACACCTTCAACTACAGCCTTAGCACCTGAGTTTCTTACGGCAAACCTTTCTCCAGCTATACCTGAAAAATAAGCTTCTCCACTTGTAGCACCATAAAGCGCTACATTTCCAACAATTACATTTTCATCATATTTAAATGTTGATTTTGCATTTGGATAAGCAATAATCTTTCCACCTGAAAGGCCTTTACCTACATAGTCATTTAAATCTCCTTCCATTTCAAGAGTAATTCCTCTTGGTATGAAAGCACCAAAACTTTGACCACCTGAACCATTGCACTTAATTTTAATAGTATCCTCTGTTAAAGCTTCTCCCTTATAGATTTTAGTAACTTCTGAACCTAATATAGTACCTAAAGTTCTGTTCACATTAGTAACATTTACTTCAAATTCTACCTTCTCACCCTTTTCCAAAGCTGGTTTAGCTTTTTCTAAGAATTCAACAACATCTACGCTGTTTTCAAGTTTGAAATCATAAGCTTCTGCTTTATCAAAGACCTTTGAATATCCTTCGGCAACTGGTTCTTTATATATTAATTGAGATACATCTAATTTACTAGCTTTCCATCCCTTGACTTCTGATTTCTGAACTAGCTTATCTACTCTTCCAACCATTTCATCAATTGTTCTGAAGCCAAGTTTAGCCATATACTCTCTAAGCTCTTCAGCAACAAAGTGCATAAAGTTAACAACATATTCTGGCTTTCCTTTAAATCTCTTTCTTAATTCTTCATCTTGAGTTGCAACTCCTACTGGACAAGTGTTTAAATTGCATACTCTCATCATTACACAACCTAAAGTTACTAATGGTGCTGTTGCAAATCCAAACTCTTCTGCTCCAAGCAAAGCAGCTATAGCAACATCTCTTCCTGTCATCAACTTTCCATCTGTTTCAATAACAACTCTGCCTCTAAGGTTATTTTTAATTAATGTTTGGTTTGCTTCCGCAAGTCCTAATTCCCATGGAAGTCCTGCATGCTTAATTGAAGTTCTAGGAGCTGCTCCTGTTCCTCCATCATAACCTGAAATTAATATAACCTCCGCTCCACCTTTAGCAACTCCAGCTGCAACTGTACCTACACCTGCTTCAGATACAAGTTTTACAGAGATTCTTGCATTTCTATTTGCATTTTTTAAGTCAAATATTAATTGTGACAAATCCTCTATTGAATATATATCATGATGAGGTGGTGGTGATATAAGTCCAACTCCTGTTGTAGAATGTCTTGTCTTTGCAACCCATGGATATACCTTAGATGCTGGAAGTTGACCTCCTTCACCTGGTTTTGCTCCTTGTGCCATCTTTATTTGAATTTCTTTTGCATTTACAAGATATTCTGAAGTAACTCCAAATCTACCAGAGGCTACTTGCTTAATAGCTGAACATCTATTTTCTTCAGTACCTTCTGTTAAGAATCTTTCTCTGTCTTCTCCACCTTCACCAGTATTAGATTTTCCACCTAGTCTGTTCATAGCTATTGCTAATGCTTCATGAGCTTCTTTTGAGATAGAGCCATAAGACATTGCTCCAGTTTTGAATCTCTTTACTATAGATTCAACACTTTCAACCTCATCTAAAGGAATAGGATTTTGTTCAAATTTGAAATCTAAAATTCCTCTTAATGTGTTGTACGCTTCATCTTGATTTAATAACTGAGAATATTCTTTATATAATCCGTAATCACCTGTTTTAGTTGACTCTTGTAATTTATGAATTACTAGAGGATTATATAGATGTTCCTCTTTTCCACTTCTGAATTTAATGCTTCCATCACTATCTAATGAGTCTGCAAAAGCACTCTCCTTAAATGCAACCTTATGCTTCATCAAAGTCTCTTTTTGAATTTCATCAATCCCTATTCCACTGATTCGACTTGCTGTACCAGTAAAATATTTTTCGATAAAATCACTATTTAATCCAATAGCCTCAAATATTTGTGCCCCTTGATAAGATTGTATTGTAGATATACCCATTTTTGATAATGTCTTTACTATTCCTTTGGTTGCTGCTTTATTAAAATTGTACACTGCCTTATCATAATCAACATCTAACTTACCTTTAGCAATTTGATCCTTTAATGTTTCATATGCTAAATATGGATTTACTGCTGATACTCCAAATCCTAATAATGCTGCAAAATGGTGAACTTCTCTTGGTTCTCCACTCTCCAATACTATTGATACCTTTGTTCTTGTACCTTGCTTAATTAAATGATGATGTAATCCTGCAACTGCAAGTAATGAAGGAATAGCTGCTTTTTCTTTGCTTATACCTCTATCTGTAAGAACTAATATATTGTTTCCTTCTGTTATCTTAACATCTGCTAAAGTAAACAATTCTTCTAAAGCTTTCTCTAAAGAGCCGTTCTCTTCACAATTATCAAATAGCATAGGCAATTCAACTGTCTTAAATCCATCTCTGTTTAAAGCTTTTATCTTTCTAAGCTCTTCATTTTTTAGTATAGGAATCTCTAATTTAAGCTGCTTACAGTTTTCTTCTACCTCATCAAGAAGATTTCCTTCTGAGCCTAAATAAGTTTCTGTAGCTGTTACTATCTCTTCTCGCATAGCATCAATAGGAGGATTAGTTACTTGAGCAAAAAGCTGCTTAAAGTAGTTATATAAAGGTTGAGGTTTTTCAGACAATACAGCTAATGGTGCATCAATTCCCATTGCTCCTATTGGTTCTTCTCCTTTTGCCCCCATAGGAATTAAGTTACCATTTACATCTTCGTAAGTATAGCCAAACGCCTTTTGCTTCTTCACTAGGTTTTCAACAGCTTCATCTTCTCCTTGAACTTCAAGCTCATCTAAAGTTAATAGATTCTTTTCAAGCCATTCCCCATAAGGATGCTTTGTTGCGTAACTTTGCTTTAATTCCTCATCATTTATTAGTTCACCCTTTACAGTATCAACTAATAACATCTTTCCTGGTCTTAGCCTCTCTTTAATCTTAACTTTGCTTTGATCTATAGGTAAAACTCCAACTTCAGATGATAAGATTAAGTAACCATCCTCTGTTACATAATATCTAGCTGGTCTTAATCCATTTCTATCTAACACTGCCCCTAATTTTTCTCCATCAGTAAACACTACTGCAGCTGGACCATCCCAAGGCTCTAATAGATTTGCTTGATATCTATAGAAGTCCTTCTTTGTTTTGTCCATATCCTTAACTTTGCTCCATGGCTCAGGAATTGCCATCATAACTGCTAATGGTAAATCCTTGCCATTCATCATTAGAAACTCTAATGTATTATCTAAAATAGCTGAATCAGAGCCCTCTTTATTTATTATTGGAAGCACCTTCTTGATTTCATCACCAAGAACTTTTGATTCCAATGTATTTTCACGAGTATAGAACCAGTTAACATTGCCTCTTAATGTATTAATCTCCCCATTATGAATCATGTATCTATTAGGGTGAGCTTTTTCCCAGCTTGGGAATGTATTAGTACTATATCTTGAATGTACTAATGCCAATGCACTTTTGAAATCATCATGCTTTAAATCTCCATAAAAATCTCTAAGTTGTGTTGCTAAAAGCATTCCTTTATAAACGATAGTTCTTGATGAGAACGATGCAACATAAAAAATATCTTCTTTAAATTCTTCAAATTGAGATATCTTCTTTTCTGCAATTCTTCTACTTATATATAATCTTCTTTCAAAGTCTATACCAGCTTGTATATCCTGAGGCTTCTTAACAAAAGCTTGTATAAAATATGGCATTCCCTTTAAAGCTGTTTTTCCTAAACCATTAGGATCTGTAGGCACTTCTCTCCAAGTTATGAATTCAATACCTTCAGCTTCTAAACATTGTTGAAACTCTCTTTTTGCTAACTCCCTTTTACTTTCATCCTTTGATAAAAATAAATTAGCTACAGCATAATCGCCTTCTTTTGGCAGTTCAATGTTTTTCTGCGCAAGAATTCTTCTAAAAAATTCATCTGGTATTTGCACTAGTATTCCTGCACCATCACCTGTATTTTCTTCAGCACCCATTCCCCCTCTATGCTCAAGTCTTACAAGTATTTCCAAAGCATCACTAACTATTTTGTGATGTTTTTGTCCCTTAATATTAGCAATTGCTCCAATACCACATGCATCATGCTCAAACTTTGAATCATATAATCCTGAATTTAGTCTTTCCTTTCCCACCATTTACATCACCTTTCCTATTTTCTATGAAACCACATTAACATAAATGTCATTTATTTCACGTTTTTTATGATAATATGTTATTTTTATCTTCAATATATTATATATTTTACAACAGTATAGCACACTTCTTATTAAAATAATATATTATTTTGAACTTTTTCTTTATATTTTTAAGCAAAATTTATTTATTCTAAATTATTTTAAGTAAAATCCGTTTAAACAAATTTATTTTAAGTAAATAAAAAAAATACTAACAGTATAATATATTATACTGTTAGTATTTCAAAAAGATATTAGGCATATTCCAAAAGAACAACTACCTCAATATACCTTAAATTATATTTTCTTTTTTTACACTTATGCTATTAGCTAACACTACTGCTTCCCTAAAATTCTTTGTAAATCTTTCTCTTCCTATTCTTGTTGTCATTCCCATATTCTTAAGTACCTTTAATGGGCCTGGTTGAATACCTGAAATTACAAGTTTTATATTTTCTCTTCTACATTTCTCTTCTACCTTTTTAAGTACATTATAGGCTGTAGCATCCACAACTGAAACATGTTTCATTCTTAAAATTAGAACTTCTGCAGATGAATCCACCTGTCTCATCATATCCATAAAGGTATCTACTGCACCAAAGAATAATGCTCCTTCAATGTCATAAATAATAACTTCATTTCCTATCTTGCTTGTATCAATTCCTTCTAATTCATTGAATATTTCACAGCAATCATCCTCTTCTAACTTATTTACTTCAATAGTTCCAGCCATTCTTCTCATAAATAATAACATAGCAATTACCATACCTATTTCAATTGCTAAAACTAAATCAAAAATAACTGTTAAGAAAAACGTAAATAATAATATGATTACATCACTCTTAGGTCCTTTAATCATTGCTTTAAATACTCTCCATTCACTCATGTTATATGACACAACTATAAGTATGGCACCTAGAGTAGTAAGTGGAATATACTTTGCTAATGGCATAAATATAACCATTATAAGAAATAATGTTATAGCATGCACAATACCTGCTATAGGGGTTCTACCACCATTCTTAACATTTGCTGCTGTTCTTGCTATAGCTCCTGTGGCTGGTATGCCTCCAAATAAAGCTGAGGCTATGTTCGCAACACCTTGAGCAACTAATTCCATATTAGAATTATGCTTTTTACCTATCATACCATCGGCAACAACTGCTGATAACAGCGACTCTATGCTTGCAAGGAAAGCGATTGTTATCGCTGGTTTAATAAGTTCTCCTACAGTACTAAGATCCACATGAGGAATATGTGGCATTGGAATACTTGATGATAAATTACCAAATTGACTTCCTATTGTCGCCACAGGTAACTTAGCAAAATATACAATCAACGTTGCAACAATCAACGCTATTAAAGAACCTGGAACCTTCTTATTTACCTTAGGCCAAAAGACTATTATTAATAAAGATAGTATTCCTATAAGAACTGTAACCCAATTTATAGTTCCAATATTTTTTATGTACGCTGCCCATTTTGGTAAAAATTCAGATGGAACCTTATTTATTGTAAGTCCAAGAAAATCTTTTACTTGTGTTGATAATAAAGTCACTGCAATTCCCGCTGTAAATCCAACAGTAATTGGGTATGGTATGTACTTAATTAATGAGCCAAACTTTAAAATTCCAAATACTATAAGTATAGCTCCTGCCATAAAACTAGCAATTATTAATCCGTCTAAACCATACTTCTGTATTATCCCATAAATAATTACAACAAAGGCTCCCGTGGGACCTCCTATTTGTACTCTGCTACCACCTAATAAAGAAATACAAAAACCTGCTATAATTGCTGTAATAAGACCTTTTTCCGGTGTCACTCCAGACGAAATTGCAAGGGCTACTGATAGTGGTAAAGCTATAATAGCTACAATTATCCCAGCTACTATATCCTTCATTAACTGTCCATCTGCCAGCTCTCTATCACGATGCTTCAATATGTAGTATAATTTTGGTTTCATTATATTCGTTGCTAATAATCTATAAAAATCTATGGAGATTGTTTTGCTATGGTTTTATAGAATAATTGCAACAATTCACCCCCCTTATAAAATTTTTATATACTTTTTTATTATACGTTATTCGTAAGAATTTACAAACATTTTTTCATCTACATATAGAAAAACAGCTGTTACAGATTATTCCTATTATAATCTGTAACAGCTGCTTAAAAAATTTATTTTATTCCTTTTGATTCTAGATATTCATCATAAGTCATCTTTCTATCTACAAAAGTTTCTGGACTTACTTCAATAATTCTATTTGCTATAGTTTGCATAAATTGATGGTCATGAGTTGCAAATAACACATTACTCTTAAAATCCATCAAACCATTATTAACTGCAGTTATTGATTCAAGGTCTAAGTGATTTGTTGGTTGATCTAGAATTAATACATTAGCATTTGAAAGCATCATTCTAGATAACATACATCTAACCTTTTCTCCCCCTGATAAAACATCAGCTTTTTTAAGAGCTTCTTCTCCTGAGAATAACATTCTACCAAGGAATCCTCTTAAATAACTTTCTGTTTGGTCAACAGAGTATTGACGTAACCAATCTACTAGACTTAATTCACATTCATTAAAGTATTCTGTATTGTCTTTAGGAAAATATGATTGTGAAGTAGTAACTCCCCATTTAAGTTCTCCTGCATCTGGCTCTAATTCCCCTACTAATATCTTAAATAAAGTAGTAATTGAAATTTCGTTTCCTACAAATGCAATTTTATCGCCCTTTTCAATTCTAAAAGAGATATTATCTAGAACCTTAGTGCCATCAACTGTCTTTGTTAATCCTTCACAATAGAAAACTTCATTTCCTACTTCTCTTTCCATGTTAAATCCTACGAAAGGATATCTTCTAGTGGATGCTGGTATTTCATCTAATGTTATCTTATCAAGAAGCTTCTTTCTTGAAGTTGCTTGCTTTGATTTAGAAGCATTAGCTGAGAATCTCGCTACGAAATTTTGAAGTTCTTTTATCTTATCTTCCTTTTTCTTGTTTTGATCTTTTGCCATTTGCATTGTTAAATTACTTGCTTCATACCAGAAGTCATAGTTACCAACATACAATCTAATCTTTCCAAAGTCTACATCACAAATATGAGTACAAATCATATTTAAGAAATGTCTATCATGAGATACAACTATAACTGTACCTTCAAAATTTGATAAGAAGTTTTCAAGCCATGCAACTGAATTAACATCTAAGTGGTTAGTAGGCTCATCTAGGATAAGCACTCCTGGCTTACCAAATAAAGCTTGAGCTAAAAGTACTTTTACCTTTTCTCCACCTTCTAATTCTGACATCTTTTTAGATTGTAAATTTGTACCTATTCCAAGTCCTTGTAAAAGCATAGCCGCTTCTGACTCAGCTTCCCATCCATTAAGGTCTGCAAATTCTCCTTCTAATTCTGAAGCTTTTATTCCATCTTCATCTGTAAAATCAGCCTTTGCATATAATTCGTCTTTTTCTTTCATTATTTGGTAAAGTCTTTCATTACCCATAATTACTGTTTCTAGTACTTCTTTTTCATCGTATTGATAATGATCTTGCTTTAAAACTGAAAGTCTTGAATTAGGATCTATTGATACATCCCCTGTATTTGCTTCAATTTCTCCTGAAAGAATCTTTAAAAACGTAGACTTTCCTGCTCCATTAGCACCAATAACTCCATAGCAGTTTCCTGGAGTGAATTTTAAATTTACATCATCAAATAACTTACGTGAACCATATCTTAAGCTTACATTAGTAACTGTTATCATTAACATTGCTCCTTATTAATATATTTTATAAGATGAATATTTTGCATTTTATTCAACTTAATCTTCTCTAAAAAAATTTAATTGATTGTGCTAATTTGTGACACAATCAATTTATTATAACAAACTTAATGTAAATTGCATATACCTTTTTATCATTCCAGATTTTCTCTTCTCTGAGAAGACTTTTTAAATATCTCCAATAGATTATCCGTATTCTCTGAGATCAAATTTTCCTTTATAATATCAATTTGATTTTCAAATTCTTCTATTCGTTTTAATAAATTTCCCTTGTTATTTAAAAATAGCTCAGTCCACAACTCACCATTTATATTTGATATTCTAGTAAGTTCCCTATAACTATCTCCTATAAATCTCCCCGTATCATATTTTTCATTATCACTATTAATTAAGGCTACTGCAATTATATGAGGTAATTGAGAGGTAAAAGAAATCAATTCATCATGCTCTTCAGGCGTTACCTTAGTGACTCTCTTAAACCCTATTTGAAATGCTATATCCTCGACTACTTTTATGGCACTTTCACTGGTTCTTGCTGTAGGAGTTATTATGTAATTTGCCCCCGTAAAAACTTTGCTATTCGCATAGTTAATTCCCTTTTTCTCTCTTCCAGCCATAGGATGGCCAAAAACAAATTGAATATCTTCTCTTAAAACTTCCTCTACCTTAGAAACTATAACACCTTTTACTCCTGTCGCATCAGTTATTATTGCTCCACTTTTAAAATTACCATTGTTTTCTTTTAGGAAGTTTACTATAGAATCAGGATAAATACTCATAATTATAAGATCACATTCAGCAACTATTTCTTCTGCATTTCTATATCCCTTTTTAATTATCTTCTTTTCTTCTGCTATATCTAATGTATTTTTATCTTTATCAATTGCAAAAACATCTTCATACCCTGCCTCAGTTAAAGCCATGGCATAAGAGCCTCCAACTACACCTAAGCCTACTATGCAAATCTTCATAGCTATACTCCTTCTATACCATAACCCAAATTTTTCAATGCATTCAATGCCAGTACATATCCATACTCACCTAAGCCAACTATTTGTCCAACACAACCAGCTGCAGTAACAGATTTGTGCCTAAACTCTTCTCTTTTATGAACATTGCTAATATGAACCTCAATAGCAGGAATTTCTACTGATTTTAAAGCATCTAAAATCGCATAAGAATAGTGAGTATATGCACCTGGATTTATAACAATTCCATCAAACTTATTAAAGTACGCTTCATGAATAAAATTTATAATTTCACCTTCAATATTGCTCTGTCTGCAGTCTACTTCTAAATTCAACTTATCTGCCTCTTCTTTTATATATCTGATAATATCCTTATAGTCTCTTTGTCCATATATATTTTTTTCTCTGATTCCTAATAAATTCAAATTAGGTCCATTAATAACCATAACCTTCATATTCTATCCCTCATTCTCTATTTTCATAATATCTAAAATCTTTATTATACAACTTTCTTCATCTTCATCATTTATAACACGATAATCACAGCATTTTTCATAAAGTTCTTTTCTTTCATTATATAATTGGTATAACTTATCACTACCATCTTTTAGCAGTGGTCTTTCTTCTGCATTTATATCCTTCAAAATACACTCAACAGGTCTATCAATATATATAATCATTCCATATTGCTTTAGTATTTCAGAATTTATTTTTCTTTTTACCACGCCTCCACCACAGGATATCACTGTATTGTCTTTACAAGACAATTCTTTTATAGCTTCAGTCTCTTTTTCTCTGAAAAAATCTTCCCCGAATTTAAACATGTCATTAATAGACATTTCACTTTTCTCTACTATATACTCATCCACATCAATAAAATCCATATTTTTTAACGATGCAATCTTTTTTCCTAATGTGGTTTTACCTGCTCCCATCATTCCAATTAAAACTATATTCATAGCTTTTCCTCCAAAAGAGGTCTAATCTTTAAATATATCTCTTCCTCTACTGCATTAGATATTTCAGTATCCAACCAAATTTCTTCAGCCTTAACCGCCTGACCAACCAACATATACAATCCATCTATTGTCTTTAATCCATTTTCCCTAGCAAGTCTTAAAAATTCTGTTTCTATTGGATTAAAAATTATATCCACAGCTGTATTATATTTTTTTATTATTTCTGTACCAACAGGGCTCTCGCCCATATTAGGGTACATGCCAACAGGAGTTGTATTCACAATAATATCTCCTACTATATTTTTTAAGTCTTTATAATCAAAGACATCATATTTTTTAAATGTTCTTTTTGCTTTTTCCTTGTTTCTTGCAATCAATACAACATCCCTAGGCTTACTATCAGATACATATTGAGCAACAGCTTTTGCTGCTCCTCCTGTTCCTAATATAACAACTTTTTTATTCTGCAAAGAAACACTAAACCTATTTAACATTCTACCAAAACCATAATAATCTGTATTATATCCTTTTAATACACCTTCACAGTTAATTATAGTGTTTATTGCTCCTATCTTTTCCGCTTCCTTGGATAACTCTTCTACTGAATTTATAACCTCTTCTTTATATGGTATTGTAATATTAACACCTTTTATATTAAGGACTCTTATAGCTTCACCTACCTCAGCTATATTATTGTTTTCCACTTCAAATAAATTGTAAGTTGCTTTAATTCCCAACTTCTGAAAAATAACATTGTGTATTTCTGGGGATAAACTATGAGATAGTTTTTCTCCTATAAGACCAAAAGTTTTCATAAGACATCTCCCCTTATATTTCCATACTCATTTTCTTATAACAGCCTAAAATTCTAAAATATGATGAATCTTCCTCTAACTTTTTCAAAGCATTTTTAACTGCTTCGCTTCTTAAGTTTCCTTCAAAATCAATATAGAAAAAATATTCCCAATTAGATTCTTCCATCGGTCTAGACTCTATCTTCAATAAGTTTATAAAGTTTTCAGCAAAGAACCTTAATGAATTATATAGATTTCCTGCTTCATGCTTCAAGGTGAATACAACAGAAATCTTATCCGACTCTTCTTGTACTTCTAGTGACTTTCCAATAACAATAAATCTTGTGGTATTATTTCTATTATCATTTATTCCTTCTTTTATTATTTGCAGTCCATAAATTTTAGCTGCCTCTCTGCTTGCAATGGCTGCCTTGCTCTTATCATTTAATTCCATAACATATTTTGCACTCATAGCAGTATTATGATACGGTATCAATCGCCAATCACTATACCCTGATACAAATCTAGAACTTTGTTCAAAACCCTGAGGATGTGAATACACTTCTTTTATATCCAAAAGGGTAGTTCCCGGAATACCTAAAATATTTTGATCTATTTTTATACATTGTTCTCCCACAATGCTAAAGCCATACTTTCTTAATAGGTCATAAACTTTATTAATTGCACCCGTTGATGAATTTTCTATAGGAAGAATACCGTATTCTATCTCTTCTTTTTTCATGCCAATAAATATATCTTCAAATTCAGTATAATTCTTTGAGCCCTCATCTAATTTGAAATATTCCACCATGGCTTGATATCCAAAAGACCCCTTTACTCCTGGATATCCAACTGATACCATTGTATTTTTAGAACTCTTTCCCTCATTAAATATAATCTTCTGCTGATACGCTCTGCTAACTGCCATTAGATTTTCAAAAAATTCTCTTCCTTCTTCTTGTAAATCTTCTCTCAATCTCTTTGCATTCTTCTCTAATACTTCTTCTTCTCTTTTTCTATTTAATATTGGAATGTTATTTTCCTTTTTATATTGGCCAACTTTAGTTACTGTATCCATTCTCTCTTGAAAAAGTTGTGCAATTTTCTTATCTATTTCATCAATCCTATTTCTATATTCTTCTAATGCCATACTAAATTCACCTACTTTATCAAATCATAAATTCCTATAGCTGCAATAGCTTCTATTACAGGTACAGCTCTTTGCACAATACACGGATCGTGCCTACCTACTATTTTAAGCTTATCATTAGTTTTTGTACTTATATTAATTGTATCTTGTTCTTTATAAATTGAAGGTGTTGGCTTTATTCCAACCCTAAATATAATAGGCATACCATTAGTAATTCCTCCAGTTATACCTCCATTGTTATTAGTATTAGTTTTAACAACATCTCCTTCATAATAATATTCATCATTTGCCTTAGAACCTGTCAGTTTTGTTATATCAAAACCTTTACCAAACTCTATTGCTTTCACTGCAGGTACAGAAAAAGCTAAATGAGCAATAGTACTTTCCACTGAATCAAAAAAAGGATTTCCCACTCCACCTGGTACGCCTATGATAGCACATTCAATTACTCCACCAATAGAATCTTCTTGCTGCTTCACCTCTAAAATTTTATCCTTCATTTTCAGCAAAGCTTCATCATCTAACACAGCCATTTCTTTAGATTGAGCCTTCTTAAACTCTTCTATGTCAATGCTGCAATAATCTATCTGCTTATCTTCTACCTCTCCAATAGCTTTAATATGTGAAACTACTTCAATTCCCTTAGCTTGTAACAACTGCTTGCAGATTGCTCCTGCAAAAACAATAGGTGCTGTAATTCTACCTGAAAAATGTCCTCCACCTCTATAATCATTAAAACCGTTGTATCTTAAATGCCCAGGATAATCTGCATGGCCTGGTCTCATCAATATCTGTTGCGTAGTATAATCCTTAGATTTAGTATCCTGATTAAATATCACACCACATAAAGGAGTTCCTGTGGTTTTTTCATTAAAATAACCACTCATAATTTCAACTTTATCTCCTTCTTTTCTTGCAGTGCTCATAGAATTTCTTCCTGGAGCCCTTCTTTCCATTTCCCTTTGAACTTCATCAAAATCTACTGAAAATCCACTTTCTAAACCATCTACTGTAATACCTATTCCCTTTCCATGTGATTCTCCAAATATAGATATCTTTAATTTATTCCCCCAAAATCCGCTCATCAATATTTCCCCCTAGCCTTTCATAATCCTGCCAAAAGTTTGGATAAGATTTACTAACACATTCTGCATAATCTATAGTTACTTTTTCTACGCAACAAGTAGCTGCTATAGCAAGAGACATGGCAATTCTGTGATCTTTCCAGCTATGAACCTTTCCTCCTGTAAGTGTGTCTACCCCTTCTATTATTAGTCCATCTTCTTCCTCAATTATATTAGCGCCCAACTTATTTAACTCTGTACTAATAGCCTTTAATCTATCACATTCTTTAATTCTAAGCCTCTTAGCATTTATAATGCGACTTTTCCCTTTGCTTAATGCACAGACTACTGCTGTTATAGGAATAACATCTGGGCATTGAGCCCCATCAATTACTGTGCCTACTAATTCCCAACCTTGCACTTCTATTTCTTCTGCTTTCAAAACCTTTGCTCCAAGAGATTCTAATATATCAATAATTTCTTTATCTCCTTGAAGTGAGTTTAGGTCTAAATCTTTAATTTTAACTTTATTTCCTAAGGCATCTGCACAAAGATAAAAAGCTCCTTGAGAATAATCTCCCTCAACCCTATAATTCATAGGTGTATATTCCTGATTACCTTTAATTACAAATTGTTTATAATCATTATTAATAATTTTAATTCCAAACTTATTTAACATATCTAAGGTTAAATCTATATATCCCTTAGACTCCAATTCAGTAGTAATTTCTATTATTGAATCTTCCTTAAGCACAGGTAGAGTAAAAAGTAAGCCTGTTATAAACTGTGAGCTTATGTTTCCTTCTACTTTATATTCTCCACCCTTTAATTCACCTTCTATGCATAAGTCTAAAACGTCCTCTTTATATGAGTACTTTATTTCCTGCTTATCAAAAATATTATAGAAAGTTGTGAGTGGCCTTTTTCCCAAATTCCCTCTTCCTAAAAATTTTACTTTATTCTTTCTTGCAATGGATAGAGGCACTAAAAATCTCAAAGTAGAACCTGACTCATTGCAATCTATAATTCCCGCATCTTTTTCAAAAATATTAGTTCCATCTATTATCAATTTTCTTTCTTCTTCTATTATATCTGCACCTAGAGCTCTCATAGCATTAATTGTAGCAATTATATCATCTGAATAATCTATATTAGTAATAATTGATTTTCCATTAGATAAAGAAGCACAAATAACTGCTCTATGTGCCATACTTTTTGATGGTGGTATATTTACATCACCACTTAACTTTTTAGGGCTAATACTTATTTCTTTCATACTTCACCTCTACATCTAAATTATATGTAATGAAAGAGGCACATATTGTTGCCTCTCTCATTTTCAGATTCCTTATTTAAAAAAGTCACTACTTTCTTTTATTATATTCGCATTTCCTATTTCCTTTAAAATAATTAAATTTAATACATTGTTCAAATTTTTCTTATCTAAAGAAATAGCCTCTATTATCTTTTCTTTTTCATCTATTTGAATTTCATAGGGCAATTTATATCTTTGAAGAATAGATTGGATTTTTTGTACTGTACCTAATTTGGTCAAACCTTTCTTCTCACTAAGCTTAGTAATCTCGTACATACCTAATGCAACACCTTCACCGTGAGTAAATTTCTCATAGTTAAAATATTTTTCAATAGCATGCCCTAAAGTATGACCAAAATTAAGAATCATTCTTTCACCTGTATCTCTCTCATCTCTTTCTACTATTTGACGTTTTATATCACAACAGGTAAAAATCACTTCATCTATATATTCCATCAGCTGCTCTCTTCCTTCAAAAGAATCTAGTTTATCAAAAAGATTCTTATCTAGTATGCAGCCATATTTTATAACCTCAGCCATACCATCTGAGAAGAATTTTTCTTCTAAAGTTTCTAACATTTCACTATCAATAAATACAGCCTTAGGGTGATGAAAAGCACCTATTAAATTTTTTCCTTCCTCTAAATCGACTGCAACCTTGCCACCTACAGAAGAATCTACTTGAGCCAAAAGTGATGTGGGAAATTGTATAAAATCTATACCTCTTAAAAAAGTTGCTGCTACAAATCCTCCCAAATCCCCAATTACTCCACCACCTAAGGTTAATATTAAATCGCTTCTTGTAAGCTTAAATTTTAGCAATTCATTATAGATATAAGGCAATGTATTAAAAGATTTTGTTTTTTCTCCTGGTTCAAGAACTATTCTTATAGTTTCATATCCTTCATGTTTTATTAATCTTTCAACTTCATTTCCATAATAAGAATCTACATTTTCATCAGTTATTATAGCAATTTTTTTTCCTTTAAAAATTTGCTTAATATGCTTTCCAATTTTCTTTCTTATACCTTTTTCTATGTCTATATTATAGCTTCTATCACCTAAATTAACTCTTATTGTTTCCATATTAGAACCTCTTTTTCAAAGATTAAATTGTTTTTCCCATAGCTTGTGCTATTAATCTAATATCATCTACTAACTTATCAAACTTGCTTGGTTTAATTGACTGTTGACCATCACATAAAGCATTTTCTGGATCATTGTGTACTTCAATAATCAAACCATCAGCTCCTGCTGCTACAGCTGCCTTTGATAATGGTTCCACTAACCACCATTTACCTGCTGAGTGTGATGGATCTATAACTACAGGTAAGTGTGATAATTTCTTTATTACAGGAATAGCTGAAATATCCAATGTATTTCTTGTGTAAGTTTCAAAAGTTCTTATTCCTCTTTCACAAAGTATTACATCCTCATTTCCTCCTGCCATAATATATTCAGCAGACATTAAAAGTTCCTCTATGGTAGCTGACAAACCTCTCTTAAGCAAAATAGTCTTTTTTGTTCTACCTAGTTCTTTTAATAACTCGAAGTTTTGCATATTTCTTGCACCAACTTGAATTACATCAACATCTTCCACGAATCTTTCTAAGTATTCTGTTGACATAATTTCAGTTACTATTGGAAGTCCTGTTTCCTTCTTAGCTTTTAATAACAAGTCTAACCCTTCGTCCTTTAACCCTTGAAAAGAGTATGGAGAAGTTCTAGGCTTAAAAGCCCCACCTCTTAACATGTTTGCACCAGATTTCTTTACCGCTTGAGCAATTCCAATGATTTGATCTTCACTTTCTACAGAACACGGACCTGCGATTAATCCAAAATGTCCTCCTCCAATTTTCACTCCATTAACATCTATAATGCTATCATGAGGCTTAAACATTCTGTTTGCTCTCTTGTATGGTTCTTGCACATGTACAACCCTTTCAACACACTCATTAGCTTCTATAGTCTTTGGATCTAACTTACTTGTATCTCCTATTAAACCTAGAATAATTAATTCTTCACCAATTACTGGACTTACCTTTACTCCAAATCTTTGGATACCTCTTGATATTCTCTCAAGTTCTTCTTTTGATGTTCCTTTTTTCAAAATAACTACCATAAATATTTCCTCCCCAATTAAAATTATTTTCCTATAATTTATTTTTGAATAAAAAAAAAGGAACTACAATGAGTTCCTTTTTGTATAAATACAGAAAACTATAGGTTTATATTAAATCACACTCTAACTCATCACGAAGTCTGACTAACTATTTTTTTGTAGCAAAAAGATCCAGCGCTAAAATAAAAGCCCCAGTTAAAGTAATAAAAGTTATAAAATTTTGCTACTAGCCCTTTCGTAATTTTTAAAGCCATAATAAACCTCCAATTTTATTCAAAAACAATTTATAAAATTTTTCTTATTTTTTTGATTTATTTTATAAATATAATATTCCTCTATTTATACTTTGTCAATAGAAATTACTTTAAATTTCTTTTTTATTATTATCTTTTTCTTCAAAATTGATTTTTTCATCAACAATATACAAAGGTCTATTCTTACTTTCATCATAAATTCTTGCAATGTATTGACCTATTATTCCTAAAGATAATAACTGCACTCCACTAAATAAAGATATTGCAACTATGATTGATGTCCATCCTGGTTGTGCATTCACTCCAATTATTCTTATTATCAAAGAATAAATCAACAATATTATTGAAATAAATATAGTTATACCTCCAAGATAAGATATCATCTTTAATGGCTTCGATGAAAAAGCTATGATTCCATCTGATGCAAATTTAAGCATCTTCTTCAATGGGTATTTTGTACTACCTGCAAAACGCTCTTGCCTTTCATACTCAAAAGCATATTGTTTAAATCCAACCCAGCTCATCATACCCCTTATAAATCTGTTTCTTTCAGGCATATTCTTAAAAACTTCTCCAACTTTTCTATCAATAAGTCTAAAATCTCCTGTATCTTTTGGAATTTCAACTTCTGACATTGAGTGTAAAAATTTATAAAAACATTTAGCTGTAAATAGTTTAAACCAAGTTTCACCTTTTCTCTGCTTTCTCTTAGCATATACCACATCATAACCTTCTTGCCATTTCGCCACTAAATCAGGTATTAATTCAGGTGGATCCTGCAAGTCAGCATCTATTATTACTAATGCATCTCCTGTAGCAGCAAATATACCAGCTGTAACAGCATTTTGATGACCAAAGTTTCTAGAAAAACTTATAACCTTTGCCCGTTCATCTTTTAAAGCTATTTCTTTTAATATTGGTAATGTTTTATCTGTAGAGCCATCATTAACAAATATTAACTCATAATTTAATTGACTTTCTTTCATTACCTTAGTTAATCTATTATAACATTCCTGTGCCACTTCCTCTTCAAAGTACATAGGCACAATAATAGATATTAATTTATCTAACATCTTACTTCCCCCATTTTTAAGTTAGGCATTTTGAAAAATAAGTAAGTCCATATGCAACAAATATTGAGACTTAGTATTTATTTCTAGCCACCTTATTTTACTCACTATAAGATTATAGTATAACATTATAAAAGTGTAAACAATATGTATTTATAAATATTTTCCATAGTGAATTTGATTTATAAATACATTTGCTGTAGAATAGCACTGTAAAGCATCTAAAAATGTAGATTAGGAAGGAGCAGCATACAAATGATAGACTTAAGTGCAAATGATGCATATAATCTAATAAAAGAAAAAAAAGATGTTATTATCTTAGATGTAAGAACAAAAGATGAATTTAATGATGGTCATCTAGAAAATGCAAAATGTTTTCCTCTAGGACGTATTGATATGGATTTAGATGAATTGTACGGATATGAAGATACGCCTATCCTTGTATATTGTGAACGAGGTGGAAGAAGCTTTCAAGCTTCTGAAGTCCTTGAAAATAATGGATTCAATAATATTTATAATATGCTTGGAGGTTACACTAGTTGGGTTAATGCCTCCTTTAACAAAAATAACAGAGGTTAACGAGAACCTCTGTTATTTTTATATTTAATCTTAACCAATACCTAAGATGTTATTAATCTCATTTTTATACGCATCTGCTTTAGCACCGAAGATAGCTTGAATTCCACCAGCACCAACTTCCATAACTCCAGCAGCTCCTAATTCTTTAAGTTTAGCTTTATCAACTTTAGACTTATCTCTAACCTCAACTCTTAATCTTGTAATACAAGCATCAAGATTGGTTATATTGTCCGCTCCTCCTAAGGCTGCCAATACAGCTGGGGCTTTTTCTACTATTTCATTATTAGCATTTTTAGCACCCTTAGTATTTTTATCTGGACTTATACCCTTAGCTTCTTGGAAATCTGCCTTT
This sequence comes from Clostridium sp. TW13, assembly GCF_024345225.1. Lineage (NCBI taxonomy): Bacteria > Bacillati > Bacillota > Clostridia > Eubacteriales > Clostridiaceae > Inconstantimicrobium > Inconstantimicrobium mannanitabidum. Next base: position 755,442 of record NZ_BROD01000001.1, on the reverse strand, counting down.
GTATAAAGTCTAGCTTCTTCTTCACTTTCATCTCTACCTGGAGTCTTTAAGTTTAATTTTTGAATTAATAATGAGAATACAAAATAGTATATTACTGCATAAACTAATCCAACAATAACAAGCATAAACCAGTTGGTTTTAACTCCGGCACCTGCTGGTAATAACCCAAATAGTGTAAAGTCTAAGAATCCACCTGAGAATGTCATTCCTATAAATACACTAAATAGATCCATTAATAAGAATGATATACCTGCAAGCACACAATGTACTACATAAAGTACTGGTGCAACGAACAAAAATGTAAATTCTATTGGTTCTGTTATACCTGTTAAGAATGAAGTAAGTGCAGCAGAAGCAAGTAGTGAGCCTACTAACTTTTTCTTTTCTGGAAGTGCATTTTTATACATAGCGTAGGCTGCTGCAGGTAAACCAAACATCATGAATGGGAACTTACCAGCCATAAATCTTGTTGTTCCACTTACTATAGTTTTCATATCAGCAGCTGACATACCAACTAAATCTGACATGCTTGACAATTGAGCAAAGTATGCTGTATTAGCTCCTGCAACTGTCTTCCATGCACCTGCTACATGTACTTGAGCTTCTACGAAAGAAGCATACCAGAATGGTGTATAGAAAATGTGATGCAATCCAAATGGGATTAATGATCTTTCAATTAATCCAAATAAGAATGTACCAAAGATTCCTGAGTTTTTAACAAATATAGCTATGTATGAAATTCCTGTCTGCACTACAGGCCAAGCAAATGCTAATATTGCTCCTACTAATGCCATTGCTAAGGCTGTAACTATTGGAACAAATCTTGACCCTGAGAAAAATCCAAGCACTGGTGGTAATTGAATATTGTAATACTTATTATGTAATATTGATGTAATAATCCCTGTTATAATACCACCAAACACTGACATATTTAATGTAAATATTCCTAATGTATTTGTTGTAAAGGTTGCATAACTTCCTACATTAGCAGCAGTTACAACCCCCAATTGGGTAACTCCTAAAGCTAACATTACTGATATAACTTTATTCATTACAAGGAAACCAAATACAGCTGCTAGTGCTGCAGTTCCTTTGTCTCTTGTTGAAAGACCAACAGCAACACCTACTGCAAATAGTAATGGTAAGTTTCCAAATACTATATCTCCTATTCCCTTCATTATCTGAAGAACACCTGTTACAAAAGGTATGTTAACAAAAGATATTAATGGCCCATATACTGCTGGTGGATTTGTCAATCCAGATATACCCAGCAAAGCACCACCTAAGCCTAATAAAATACCTGCTATAGGAAGAGCTGCTATTGGTAACATTAAGGCCTTTCCTATTCTTTGTAAATACTGAAGCATTATAATTCCTCCTCTTGTTATATAAGGCATCCTAAAAAAATAAGTAAACCCGTATGCTAGCTATTTTACTTCTTACCGCGTCAAAAAAGCCATTAGATAATTCACTCTCTGTGAAATCTGCTTTCTTTTGCCTAACTTAAAATATCCTTAGCATATTCAGACTTCTTATCTATTTTTAGATACCTAAAATCATGTTTACTTATAACTAGTATGTATTTTTACTTAAACAACTATTCAAATTTATTAAATAAAAAAAACTAATAATTTATCAACGATATAATTATTTATACCGGAGATAAGTTTATTAGTTTTCCTTACATAACATTATATTAATATTCTTTACATATGACCTTTATTTCACACTAAAAGTTGGACTTTTTGTGTAAACACCATTCTTCCAATCTATATAACACGCTTCTATTGAATCTCCTGATTTAACACTATCTTTAGCTACTTCTAAAGTAGTTGTATCTACAAAAGTAGTATCAATAATCTTATTATGTTTCAGTACTCTACTCTGCTCTGTAAAACCAGTTCCCTTTATAACAACTTTATCATCTTTTATTTCAACTGATGTAACAGTTAAAGGAATCAAACCTATGGTCATATCTTTTATTTCAAATGGTTTTGAATCTGTATAGGTATAATCCTTACCATATAGAAGATCATATTCCATCAATTTAAATTCTTCTTCTGTTGCATTACCTTGTTTATATTTTCTTTGGAACTGAGCCATTGTAGTCCCTTTTAGATTTAGTATATCAAATATCTTTGGAGATAACTGATAAGCTTTGATATCCTCATCATTCTTTTTAAGTCCTATATTATCCCATATTAAATATGGTGTGGCGAACTTTTGACCGTCTGTTAACTTTACTTTGTCATATACACTAAAATTATTTCCTAAAGCTGGCAAATGATCTCCGTACATATATAGTATTGTAGGTTTGCCTGTACTGTTTATTAAATCTACCACTGATTTAATAAATTTATCAGCCTGTTCAAGTTGGTAGGCATAATTTTCAAGTTGTATTTTTTCATTTTCATTTAAAGGTCCTTCTACTACCTTAGGTCCATCTTCAGAAATAAGTTTTGTACCATCATAAGGTCCATGAGTTTGCACTGTTACTCCAAATATATAATTTCCATCTTCTCTTTGAGATAGAACTTTACTGATTGGATCTAACATCACCTTATCTTCTTCCCATTCCCCACTATGTGTTTTATATGGAATAGTTTCTCCACTTATAAATCTATCAAAACCTATATTCTTGTATACATCTACTCTATTATAAAAATTTCCCCAGTGATCATGAATTGCAGTTGTTGTATATCCATTATCTCTTAGTACACTTGCAACTGATTCTACTGACTTTGTTCTAAGTGTTTGCACATATGGGGTATTACCTGGACTCAATAACTTTGTACTCATTGAAGTAAATGCCTCAAACTCAGTATTTACTGTTCCTCCACCTATTACGGGCACAGTCATTTTACCTGATGAATACTTTTGACTTAATGCTCTAAAATTAGGTATTGGATCTCTAGAAAATTTAACTCCTGGTAAGGTTGTAGGATCAAAAAAAGCTTCCAATAAAAATCCTATAACATTTGGCTTAACATCAGAACTAATAGTATTCTTGGCTTTTGATGTTTCTTCTACTTTTGCCATAACTTCAGTACTAAGCTCATTTTTTATTGATTGAATCTTATCTTTAGAATATGTATCTGGCTTGCTAGGCTTTAGTGAAGTTACTGTTTCACCAAATGAATAAGCAAATCCAAATTGATAATAAGAACTTCTCATATCCCATAATACCGGCTTTATATTCAGTGCTTGTACGATTCCTCTTGATAAAAATGGAAATCCAAGAACTAATGCTACAGCAATTATTGTAAAAAATTTATTTGGAAATCTCACACTTGTCTTCTCATTTTTCCAAGTATAAACTACTGCAAAAATAGAAGCAATAATTAATACTCCTATTAAAATCATTTTAGCTCCACTTAAATATGAATTAGCAACATCTCCTGCTTCCTTTATTAAAAAGAAGTCTTGAGCCATAAGAGGATCTCCTCTAAAAACAGACTTTATTCCACTTGCACAGCTTAATATAGCCCATAAAATAGAATAAATAACAAACCCTAATTTTTTTCTCTTCAGTAATAATATAAAGCAACTCAAGCAAACTATAATGCTCATATTATACAAAGATATTAGTGGGTGTTGAAATATATATGTAACAGCTTGCAATAAACTACTTCTTTGAAATGCTTCAATAAGCATAAATAAGCATAAATACATTAAACACCAAGTTAAAATATTTTTATTTTTTTCAGATATATTTAACTTTTTCATATGCTCTCTCCTTTACAATTTCATAATCGACTACATTATTATACTCTTTTTTTTTTAGAAATTGCACTGTTATTAGCATCTTATACCAAAAATAATTTATTAAATTTTTTTGAATGAAAGAATAGGTAATACTTTATCCAATTTATTTATTGAAAGTATTACCTATCTATATTAACTAAAATTTTTTATTTAAGTATTCCATATTGGTTCTCAAATACTTAAATTTTCTATAAAGCACTAAATTTAATGCTATATAGTTAATCATAAGTCCAATATATACACTATTAAGCTTGTAATCTAATATGCAAACAAATATATAAATTAACATCATAGATAAAATAGAAATTATAGAAGTTACAAAAAACACAAACTTCTCTCCGCCTAAAGCTTGTATACTATATTTAAGCACACAACTAGGAACATTAGCTGCATTAGCAATAATACATATAAACACGTATTTAGGAACATTGTTAATTAAATTAATATCGTCAGTAATTACTTTTGGAATGTAGTTTCTAAAAATAAACATTATCGAACATATCAACATATAAAAGACTAAAGCTCTTCTAATGCAAGCCTTAACTGTTACATCTATTTCATTCAAATCTTTAGCACCAATTCCTTCGCTGACTATATTTAATGCAGCTTGAGAATAAGCATACATTGGCATTAATGCTATATTTATGATACTAAAAATCAAATTATATATTGATACTTCTAATAGACCTATATGAGACAATATATAATTCATCATAAAAATTATAATTGTTGACTCTACCAAATCTTGCAAAGCTAAAGGTACAGATATTTTCATCATCTCTTTAGCATCCCTAAACATATTTATTTTAGTGCTTTTAAACAATTTGTTCTTTATAATGATAATAATATAAAATACTATGCCTAACCCCAACGCCATAACAGATCCAATTGCATTTCCCGCTATACCTAACTTTGGGAAACCAAGCTTTCCAAAAATAAGTACATAGTCTAACATAGTATTAGAAACTGATGAAATTATACTTGAGTACAAGATATATTTTGTTCGATTTATTATCTTAAAATAAGATGAGAAATTAAACAAAATCATATTCAAACCAATAGATAAACTAAATATTTTAAGATATATAGTTGCATCAATTAGTGTATTACCATGAATATTAAAGAAATTTTCTAAAATATTTGCTCCAAATATCACACTTAGAGTAAAAAATGCACTTCCAATTATTATACTGAAAAACATACTAAAAAACAAATTATTGTTTATCTGTTTATAATCATCTTTTCCTTTAGCCCTTGAACCTAAGATATTAAAAGCTACTGAAATAGCCCCAAGTATTCCTGTAACACTATATATGTTACTTCCAATTATTCCAACTGAAGCAAACCCTTCTAAATAAGTTCTTCCTACCATTGCTTGATCACAGATGCCTATAACCATAGAAGATACGTTGTTTAACATAAGTGGTATTGCTAATTTATTTATTTTCATATTTAATCACCCTTCTTTTTTATTATCTAAAAAGAAGGGTTGTTAAAAGCAGCCTCAAAGGATCACCTCCTAATAAATTAAAATTACTTCTAAATAAAACTCTAGATTAATTATACCAATTATACAGAAATGTATCAAACATCCATAATAACCAAAACCATAAAAAATCGCAGGCGACTGTGGAGCAGGAGATTTTTTTTACACATCTGCCTTTTCGAACGAATGTGAGAAAAATTTGGCAGGCGAATATAATTTCTTTTTTATTCTTTTCCATACGAAGCCTAATCAAATAGCCTTTTTTATAAGTTATCCACAAATTTGATTTTATTATAATTTCCTAAAGAATAAAAAATAATGGTCTTAGGATATTGGCTCTATCCTAAGACCATTTGAGTTATTTTGCAAATAATTTATGCATTATTTAGCATCTCTTACTCTTCTTCTACTTCTAACAACTAAAACTGCTCCAGCTGAAGTTAATAGTAAAGCTAGTATAATTATTGAAGTTGTACTTATAGGACTTCCTGTTTTTACAAGAGTACCATTTGATGTATTACCACCAGAAGTACCTCCATTGTTATCTTTTGTTCCTGTATTTTGTTGATTTGGTGTTTTACCGTTATTATTTTGATTGTTGTTCTGGTTATTATTTGGATTGATTACTATTTCTTTATCAGAAACAACATAACCACTAAAGTGGTTAACAGTAAATGTCAACATAGAATCTTTAACATTTTCTTTTGAAACTAAAGTGAACTTGCCACTGTTATCAACATAATATACAAATAATGTTTTTCCATTGTATTTAGAGTCTACAGGAACTTGAACATCAACATCTGTTCCTAATTTTCCATCTTTTAAATTTGTACTAAAGCTTACTTGAGCAACTATATTTGCATTTAAATTTTTAATTGTATTTGGGTCAAGTACATTTCCATTGAATACAAGTTGTAAATCATACATACCTGTTGCTTCTAAAGCTGCCTTAAGTCCCGCTACATCCTTTACTGTTAATGTAACATTTCCTCTCTTTATTACAATATTTAATTTTTTCTTTGAATCTACTAATTTTTGTAGTACATCTTTACTGATTCCTTCATTCATTGTAGATATTACTACTGTATCTCCATCCTTAGCCTTATCTATGCTAGCAATAATATTCTTTGAACTAACTGGAGTTTCTCTTACAGCAACCTTGTTTCCGTCATATGCATCAGCTAAAGCTGAATAATTTACAGAAATTGATTTAACTGTATTAACTAAAATAACACCACCTACAGCTGGTATAGAAACTGTAACCTTTCCATCTTGTACAGTGTAAACTTCTTTAGTGTTTAATATATTAGTTAATTTTGTTCCATCAGCAATTCCTGGAGTTGATAATTGTACTTGTATCTGTTTATTTTGTCTATTTGATGCTACTAATACTTGACTGTCGCTGTCTTTTCTTACATAAGCCATTACATCATCTGCATAATCTGCTTGTATTTCTGAAGGTAGTACATCTCCATTTCTTAATGATGAATAAGCCTTTCTAATAGCTGCAAGTTTAGCATACCATTGTACTAAATCCTTATCTCCTACTCCCCAAGTAAATGCTCTTCTATTGTCTGGGTCATCGCAACCAACCATACCAATTTCATCACCATAGTAAATTGTTGGTGCACCAACATAAGTCATTTGTATAAATGGTATTAATCTCATTTTTTGTTTAGCTTCTTTACTTGCTTCTGTTGGGAATCCTTTTTCACTCTTCTTAACTCCATCCAAAGCAGAAATTACTCTTTGAGTATCATGAGAATCTACAAGGTTCATCATAGCTTCTAATGCTTCTCTTGGATATTGTTCTCTCATCTTTTCTAATTCATTCATTGAATCCTTTGCTGATGCAACAGTCTTATTATCATCCTGTGTTCCCTTTACGTAATTAATAAGTGCTCCTCTGAATCTGTAGTTCATTACTGAATCATACATATCTCCAAGGATATATTTTGATGCATCAGTCCAAATTTCACCGATGATTGCGTTATCTCCTTCGCTCTTTACTGCAGTTCTAAATGCTCTCCAAGTTTCATCTGAAACTTCATTTGCTACGTCAAGTCTCCAACCACTAGAACCTTTTCTTAACCATTGTCTAGAGATAGCATCTTTTCCATCAATAACTTCATTAGCCCAAGACTTAACTTGATATTCTGAACCATTTAATGCTTGGATTACTGGCATTGAATCATATCCCCACCAGCCTTCATAATCATATCTTTGTTGAGCTTTTGGAAGTTCCTTTCCTGAACTATCTTTGTCTAACCATTTATTACTTACTACAAACCAGTCTTTATAGTGTAAATCAGTTATACCCTTTGATTGTAAATCAGCTGTTACAATCTTTTCTGCTTCTTGTTGTTTTAATCCCTTTTGATTCATTAAATCATAAACTCTTGACCAATATTGATATGCTCCAATTGGCTTACCCTTTGCCATATACTTGCCATATCTATCAAAGTAAATAGAATCATCTGATACATGGTTATAAACACCATCTAAAATTATGTGCATTCCATTCTTCTTAGCTGAATTAGCAAGACTAACAAAGTCATCCATGTTTCCTAATAGTGGATCAACCTTTGAATAATCAGTAGTATCATATCTATGATTAGAAATTGATTGTCCTATTGGATTTAAATAAAGAATAGTTACACCTAATGATTTTAGGTATTGTACTTTTTGTTCTATTCCTTTTAAGTCTCCACCATACATATCATTAGACCAAACACCATCACCCTTAGATGCTTGTGGATAATTTTTATAGCTAGGATCATTTTCTAATTGTGGATCTTCAGGTAATCTGTACCAATCGCTTGGGAATTCATATTCATCAGTTCCTCTAGCATACTTTTGAAGATAATCATTATTTTTATCTCCATTAAAGAATCTATCTGGGAATATCTGATAAATAACACCATTCTTTAACCAATCTGGAGTTTTAAAATTCTTTGTTTGAACGTTAAATTCATAATTTTTAACTTCTCCAATATTAGCTGCTTTTCCTTCTCCAAAATATCCGTCGTCATCACCATAAGCTTTTACATCTGCACCATTTGAAAGAACAAAATAGTATGAATAAGTTCCTATTTCGTTTGGTGTATAGGTAATTGTCCATCTATCACTTCCATCTGGATAACTGCCATTTTTGCTTAAGTCTTTAACTAGAGTTCCAGTTTTAGTTCCAAGAATAATTTTTACCTGAGTAGCTTCATCCTTATTTGTCTTTATTGAGAAACTAATAGGTGTTCCTACAGGAGTAGCTCCATATGGTTTCTTATATTCTTCTGATCTTGAGTTATATTTTATTGCGTTAGTATCTAACTTAATATTTGAATTATCATTAAATGTTATTTCAGTAGTTGGATCATAAGAAAAAGTTATAGTCTTATCCTTATCTACTACTAATTTTTCTAATGATACTTTCTTTGAATTCTTATTTTCATCTTTAACTTCTAAACTAAGATTTGTGTAAGTACCTGCTGCTAAATCAGCTTTTCCTGAATAAACCCCAGTTAATTTTTCATCAGTTAACTTACATAATTGTTTTGTACCATCAAATAAAACAATGTCTAAAACTTTATAATTTAAACTGCTTGTTACTTGATGAGAATCATCATTATATAAGAAAGTTACGTCTGTTGTATTTGGAATAGTTATTGGAATATTAGCACCAGCTAGAACTCCATTTAATCCATAGTTTTCTGGATCCCATTTATAATTCATAGCTACCTTATATTCATATTGTCCTGCTTTTACATTCTTTAAATCTAATTTGTAATTTCCATTCCCTGTATAAGTAAATTGGACATTCTTGTCTGCTGGGCTCCAAGCTGTGCTGCCAATTGCAGTCTGAATTGACCCTGGAAGAGTTACTATTCTTCCTGTGTATTCAGGGAAATCTAAAGCTGAATTTCCATCTGCAGTTGCAGTATTACATGGATCTGTAACCCAGTTATCATCAACGATGAACTTATACTGTAATTTTTGAGCTTTATCTCCTACTCTTAAAGTAATTGACCAAACACCATCAGCATTTTTAGTCATCAACTTTTTACCATCAGCCCAATTTGTCATGTTTCCTGCTAAGTATACATTTTTTGCTTCTGGAGCCTTATAGTTAAATGTAATTGAACCACTTTCATTAATTATTGGGCTCTTTACAGTTACTACTGGTGCTTTTAAACCTAAAGCAACTTTTACATCATCAGGATTATTTACAGAATCAATTACCTTTTGAGTCTTTAAATCTGCAATAAATACTACATTCTTGTCAGCATCTAACTTTAAACTTGCATTGCCATTTGCTGGTACAGGATTGTTCCAGCTATGATTTAATACAGTTTTATATTCATAACTTCCTGCCTTAAGCATTTTTGTGTACATAAATTTTGTGGAATCTAAGCTGTACATATCAAAATCTGCACTCTTTTCATTCCATGTATCCTTGTCCCCTCTTACTGTTCCTATAAGGGAAGCTGTGTTTAAAATTTCAGGGTTAGTTATAGAATCGGTAACGATTCCATTTAAGTAATTACTTAAGATTGTAATTTCCTTTGTACCCTTTGGAACTTTAACTGAAACATTAGCTTGACCTTCTCCATTGTTCCAAGCACCATTGTATGAAACCTTATATTCAAGATTATAATCATTAGCTTGAGCACTTTCTTTTATTGGGAAAGTCTTCTTATAAAAACCGCCTCCAATATAGTCAAGCTTAAAATTATCATCTCCTGGATTCCATACTTGTCCTTTATCTAGTAAATTATCTATGCCACCAGCTAAAATAGCTTTAGTCTTAAATTGATCAGGTGTATTTATTGAATCATAAACTGCACCCTTCTTAAGATCTAATCTAAAATAAACCTTTGTAGCTTGTGTCAACTTTAATACTGTATTTCCATCCTTAGTATTCTTGCCTGCATAGTTTTCATCCCACTTGCCATTCATAGCAATCTTGTATTGATATTCACCAGCCTTTAATGAAAAAGCCTCTTCATAAATACCATTTTTAAATTCCTTTAATTGACCTTTGTAATTAGCTGGATCCCAATTAGCACCCATGCCATTACTTTCTAAAAAATCACCTGCAAGCACTGCCACAGCATCACTTTGAACTGCCTTAGTACTTGTTTCATCTGCTTTAGCTGTAGTTAGTAGTACATTGTTGAAAAATGTAAAACAAAACATAAGCAATGTAAGCCATGTTAATTTCTTATGACTTTTTGATCTCATATTATCCCCCCTGTAATATTTTCGGAAACGTTTCCAAAATGTTTTGACCTTAGATACCGTTTACAGATATTATTATATCACCATTTTTGGAAAATGCCATATGATTTTGAATATATTTTTATTTTTAGTGTTTATGTTAATTTTCTTAATGTAAAAATAAAAAGTCATAAAAATTATGACTTTTCTAATATAAAATTTATATTAAGTTTTTCAATTCTTCTACATTAGCAGCTATATAATCTGCTCCTTCTTTTTCTAACTCTTCCTTGCTTCTAAACCCCCATAAAACTCCTACTGATTTTAAGCCTGAATTCTTTGCTGTTTTTATATCAACATTAGAATCTCCAACATATAAACATTCTTCCTTAGCAAATCCAAACTCCCTTATTACCTCTAATACAGCTGCTGGATCTGGCTTTGCCTTATATCCCTCTCTATGTCCAAAAATAATATCAAATCTATCTCCAAAGAACTTTGTAACTATTTCTGTTGTAAACTCATGAGGTTTGTTTGAAACCACAGCTATGTTTATGCCTTTCGCTTTTAATTCATCTAGCAACTGGGCAATTCCTTCATAAGGTTTTGTCATATCAATCATGTGCTCTCCATAGTATTCATTAAATAAAGTTAAGACCTTATCTATAGTCTCAGGAGTTCTTTCTTCTTCTGGAAGCACTCTTTCAATTAATTTATATCGTCCATCTCCAACAAAAGTCTTATATTTATCAACATCATGAACTTTATAACCACATTTCTTTAAACCATAATTTGAAGCTGCTGCTAGATCTCCTAGAGAGTTTAATAATGTTCCATCTAAATCAAAAATAACTGCTTTGTACATACTTCTACACCTCTAACTATAACTTTATATATTACAATGCTTAATTCTAAAAAATATATCCTGTTTTCATTGCAAATTCTAAGTTGATTATACACCTTAACAGTTAATTTTGAAATTCAAGGTTCTAATATCATTTAATTTTTATAAGCATTCAAACTTATTATTCATTTGAGTATAATTAATTAAGACAATGAATAATTATTTTTCCTAAAGTCAAACTAGATAATATATATTAGATAGAAGGTGAATTTGATGAGATTAACTAAAGATTTTTATGATAAAGATGCTTTGCTTTTATCTAAAGATTTGCTTGGTAAAATTCTTGTACATAAGGTAGATGGACATATTCTTAAAGGTAAAATCGTAGAAACTGAAGCTTACATTGGAGCACTGGATAAAGCTTCTCATGCTTACAACAATAGACGAACAGAAAGAACAGCTCCTCTTTTCGGACCTGCTGGAATTTCGTATGTTTTTTTCATTTACGGTATGTATAACTGTTTTAATATAATTTCAGGAAAAGAAAATGAAGGAGAGGGAGTTCTAATTCGGGCTTTAGAACCAGTAAATGATTTAGAATACATGTCCCTCCTAAGATATAAAAAATCTTATTCTGAATTAAAGAAAGCGCAGATTAAAAATCTAACTAATGGTCCAGGAAAGCTTTGCATAGCCATGTCCATAAATAAAACTAATAATTGGGAAGACTTAACTACAAGTGAAGATTTCTACTTAGAAGGTGGAGAAGAAATTTCCCTAACTGATATTGTAGACTCCAAAAGAATTGGCATTGACTATGCAGAAGAGGCTAGAGATTTTCTGTGGAGATTTCATATAAAAGATAACCCTTACGTTTCTAAATAAATTTAAATTTCCAACTAGGTTTATATGTTTTATGGATTTATTATAATTCTATGAAACACCACATATAAATCTATAAACCTCTGAAAATATTTATATATAACCCAATATAAACATATATATAGTAAAAATCAGCATTCAATTACTTTTGATTACCAATAGAGTTAATAATCCACACTATATTTTTCATTATTTCTTATCTTTATATAATGAACTTTTTCTTAGACACCTAGAACTAAATAGGCTAGTATCTGAACTTACTTATTTTTTCAAGATGCCTTTAATAAAATTTTATCTATAATTCCATAGTCCTTAGCTTCCTCAGCAGACATGAAGAAATCTCTTTCCATATCATTTTCTATTTTCTCAATTGTCTGCCCTGTTCTTTCACTATATATTTTATTTAACTTTCTCTTGGTATTAAGGAGCCATTTTGTATGGATTTCAATATCTGTTGCTTGACCTTTAAATCCTCCATAAACTGATGGTTGATGAATCAAGATTTCGCTGTTAGGAAGAGCAAATCTTTTTCCTTTTGCTCCTGCTGTTAATAAGAATGAACCCATACTTGCTGCAAGACCAACACAGATTGTAGATACATCTGGTTTTATTAGCTGCATTGTATCATATATAGCCATTCCAGCTGTAATAGACCCTCCTGGACTATTTATATAAAAGCTGATGTCTTCATCTGGAGATACAGATTCAAGAAAAAGCATCTGTGCAACAATAATATTTGCTGAATCGTCAGTTACCTCTCCACTTAACATTATTATTCTATCATTTAATAACCTAGAATAGATGTCATAAGAACGTTCTCCTCTATTGGTTTGTTCAATAACTATTGGTACATAACCCATTTTTAACACCTCACATATTATTATTGAATAATCTTTGCATATTAAAACATGTGAAAATAAATAACAATTCCAAAGATATGATAGATATTTTTTAAATGCCTAAGCAACCATAGAAAGCTGGCTTGGAATTCTACTTTTTCCACTCATTGAAACAACATTACTTCTATTTCTTCTAAATTCTCTTGGGGGTACTCCATAAAGTTTTTTAAAAGCTTTTGTAAAAACTTCTTGAGAACTAAATTGATACTTTAGTGCTATATCAACAATCTTCTCCTCTGTATTTAATAATTCATTTGCTGCCTCCATGAGCCTTCTTTTTCTTATATACTCAGCAACTGGCTCTCCAACCACATTGTGAAAGACTCTATGAAAATGATATTTTGATAAGAATACTCTATCTGCAATATCCTTAAGTTCTATTTTGTTATTTAGGTTCTGTTCTATATACTCAATAGATCTCTTAATGCAAACTTCATAATTCATATGAATTTACCTCCTCTTATCCTTTTTCTATATTATAGTTCAACTATGAATATAAATCCTGTCTTTTCTTGCTAACTATACTTTTATTTTGTGATGTGTTTTTATATGAGCTGTAACTAATTTATAATATAGCTTTTACAATAAATAAACTACATATTATTACCTACTAAAGATAACTCAATAAATATATACCTATAAATGTTATATATACTTTTGGAAATACGTATTGAACTATTCCACTTAAATGTTGGTAAAAAAATGTCGAATTTTTGTAGCTTGTCCACCAACATTATTATGGAATAGTTCTATACAGATGCTAGATAACAATATATCGCCTACAATTCATAATATAGAAACTTTATTATAAACTATACACTTCAATTTTTATTCAAAAATAAAGAGAAGTTATGCTCCCTAAAACTAAGTATGCAATTATCTGTGCAACATCTGTAATAGCAATAAACACATAGTTTTTATATTCTTTTTTTTCTTATATCTTTATATGCTGTAAATATCATGAATACAAGCATTAAGAAAAAAATTATAACAATAACGATAAATATTGTTCCAGTTATATCATGCATTTCAATTTACTATCTATAATTTCCAAGGCAGAACTTAATTATTCTTCAGTCTATACAAAAAAACTGCATACAATTAGTTCTCACACTAACTGTACACAGTTCTCTAATAAATTTCTTATTTTAAATTATATTTCTCTATATTATCCCAATGTTACTTCAACAACATGTTTTGCATTATCAGTGAAGTTTGGAATTACATTTCCTTCTACTGCTTTGCCGTCAACTATCATTTGTTTTACACCTTTGCAAACTGCATTAGGGTTTTTGATAGTTATTTCGTAGTCACAGCCCTTGAAAGTTCTGTTTATCTTGTATTCTTTCCAATCCTTTGGTATACATGGATCTACTTTTAATCCTCTGTAATCAGGTTTGATACCTAATATCCATTGAGAAATTGTTATGAAGTTCCATGCTGCTGTTCCTGTTAACCATGAGTTCTTAGCTTCTCCATGTCTAACAGCGTCCTTACCTGCAACCATTTGTGAATAAACATATGGTTCAGTCTTGTGGATGTCACTTATTTCTTCTAAGTAAGCTGGAGCTATCTTCTTGTAAACTTCGAAAGCTCTATCTCCACGTCCGATTACAGTTTCAGCGCAAGCTATCCATGGATTGTTGTGGCAGAATATACCTGCATTTTCTTTGTATCCTGCTGGATAAGTTGAGATTTCACCCATCTCAATATAATACTTTGTGAAGGCTGGACTGTTAAGCACAATACCATATTTAGTGTCTAATCTTTCAATTACAGAATTTAAAGCCTTCTCAGCTAATCCTTCTTCAACACCAATACCGCCCATTACACAGAATCCTTGAGATTCGATGAATATCTTTCCTTCTTCATTTTCATTACTTCCGATCTTATTACCAAAATAGTCATAAGCTCTTAAGAACCATTCTCCATCATATCCATCTCTTAATACAGCCTTTCTCATGTTTTCAACATGTTCTGCTGCTCTTTTAGCTTCATCAGCTTTTCCAAGTTCATTACATAAATCTATATATTCCTTGCCTATAAATACAAACATACCTGCTATTAAAACAGATTCAGCAGTACCATCTTCCTTGTTTTCAGTAGTTTGGAATGGTTCTCCTGGTGTTGATGAGAAACAGTTTAAGTTTAAGCAATCATTCCAGTCAGCACGTCCAATTAGTGGTAGTCCGTGTGATCCTAGATTGTTTACTACATGGTCAAAAGATACTTTTAAGTGATGGAACAATGTAGCTGTATTGTTTGGATCACAATCAAATGGCACTTGTTCATCTAATATTGCTGTATCTCCTGTTTCCTTAATGTAAGCTGTTACTCCAAGGATTAACCATAGTGGGTCATCATTAAATCCACTACCGATATCATTGTTGCCCTTCTTTGTTAAAGGTTGATATTGGTGATAGCATCCACCATCTTCAAATTGAGTTGATGCTATATCGATGATTCTTTCTCTAGCTCTTTCAGGAATTTGATGTACAAATCCTAATAAATCTTGATTAGAATCTCTAAAGCCCATTCCTCTACCAATTCCTGATTCAAAGTAAGATGCACTTCTTGACATATTAAAAGTAATCATACATTGATATGGGTTCCATATGTTAACCATTCTATTTAATTTTTCATCATTGCTATCTAAAGTATAGTGTGATAAAAGCTTATCCCAGTATGCTTTTAATTCTTCAAAAGCTTTGTCCACTTTTTCTTCATTATCTAAAGAAGTTACCATAGCTCTTGCCTTAGTCTTATTTATAACTCCTTTGCTTTCCCATTTATCCTCTTCAGCATTTTCTACATAACCAAGAATAAATACGAAAGTCTTTTCTTCGCCTGGTTTTAAATCAACATTAAGTTGATGTGAAGCTATTGGAGACCAACCACTAGCTACAGAGTTAGTTGCTTGTCCATCTACTACAGCTTGAGGATCTTCAAAGCCATTATATAAGCCTATAAAAGAATCTCTATCTGTATCAAAACCATCTATCTTGCTATTTACAGAATAGAATGAATAATGATTTCTTCTTTCTTTATATTCTGTTTTATGATAAATTACTGAATCTTCAACTTCTACTTCACCAGTACTGAAGTTTCTTTGGAAATTTGTGCTATCATCGTTTGCATCCCATAAACAGAATTCTACAAATGAGAAAAGTTTAATTGACTTGTTCTCAGATGATGTATTTTTAACAGTAATTTTTTCAACTTCTCCACTAAAGTGTAATGGAACAAATGATAATTGATCTATTCTAATTCCATTTCTTTCTCCAGCGAATTTAGAATATCCTAAACCATGTCTACATTCATAGAAAGATAATTCCTTCTTTACTGGTTTCCAAGTATGAGACCAAACATCTCCATTATCATATACATAGAAGTATCTTCCACCATTATCTATAGGAACATTGTTGTATCTATATCTTGTTATTCTTCTAAGTCTAGCATCCTTATAGAAACAATATCCCCCACTTGTATTAGAAATTAATCCAAAAAAGTCCTCATTTCCTAAGTAGTTTATCCATGGATAAGGTGTTTTAGGTGTATTAATTACATATTCACGATTCACATCATCAAAATAACCAAATTTCATAATGTTATCTCCTCCAAATTTTTTATTTTAATTCTTAGAATCAAAATCCCCTCAATTTGAATCAAGACATTAACAATTAAATTATGCAACATAAACCTTTATTTATCAAGTGTAAACGTATATTTTTTTGTAAATTAGCAGATTTGCTAATTTATCTTTAATAATTTAAAACTTTCAATAAAACAACTGCAAAAAAATAACAATGTACCATGAGTACATTGTTATTTTTCTACATATTTCTAAACTTCTTGTATCGTTCTTCTAGAAGTTCTTCAACACTTTTTGTTAGTAAATTATTAATTTCACTTACTAAATTTCTTTTTAGGTTTCTTGCTACAATTTCAGGATTCTTATGAGCTCCTCCAAAAGGTTCTCTGATTATATCATCAATTATATTAAAATCAAGTAAATCTTGAGCTGTTATCTTCATGACTCCAGCTGCTTCCTTAGCTCTTGAAGAATCCTTCCACAAGATAGTTGCAAATCCTTCTGGTGAAAGTATAGAGTAAATTGCATGTTCTAACATCCAAACCTTATCAGCTACACCTAAGGCTAAAGCACCTCCACTTCCACCTTCTCCAATTACAATTGAAATGATTGGAACCTTAAGCCCCATCATTTCGACTAAATTTGTGGCAATTGCATGACCTTGACCTCTTTCTTCAGCTCCTACACCACAAAAAGCACCAGGAGTATCTATAAAACAAATTATAGGTCTTTTAAACTTTTCTGCCTGCTTCATTAATCTTAATGCTTTTCTATATCCTTCTGGATGAGGCATACCAAAGTTTCTTTCTATGTTTTCCTTAGTACTTTGTCCTTTTGCAATACCAACTACAGTAACAGCCATACCACTGATTGAAGCGATACCTCCAATTACAGCCTTATCATCTCCGTAACCCCTATCTCCATGAAGTTCTATAAAATTATCAAAAATGTTTTTAATATAAAATTGAACATTTGGTCTTTCACTTAGTCTAGCTGTAGTTAGCTTTTCCCAAGCACTCATTGTTCTTATTAATCTTCTACTCATTTTCTCACCTCATGTAAATCCAAGATTCTTGATAAGGTCTTTCTCATTTCTCTTCTGTCTGTAATTTTGTCAACAAATCCTTTTTGTAGTAAAAACTCAGCCTTTTGAAAATCATCAGGTAACTTTTCATTAATAGTGTTTTCAATTACTCTTCTACCTGCAAAACCAATAAGTGCTTTAGGCTCACTTATGATAATATCACCTTCCATGGCAAAGCTAGCTGTAACCCCACCAGTAGTTGGATCAGTAAGCACAGTTATATATAAAAGTCCTTGTTCATTATGACGATGTATAGCTCCACTTATTTTAGCCATTTGCATTAAAGAAAAAATTCCTTCTTGCATTCTAGCTCCACCTGAAGTAGTAAAAATTATTATAGGTAATTTTTTTTCTGTTGCGTACTCCACAGCTCTTGTTATCTTTTCACCAACTACAGTTCCCATGCTGCCCATCATAAAATGACTATCCATTATGGCAATCACTGTTTTATGTGATCCTATAGTACCTTCTCCAGTAATCACAGCCTCATCAATTCCAGTACTGGTTTTCATGCTCTGTATTTTTTCATCATAGCCCTTAAAATCTAGAGGATTTCTGCCAACGATTTTATTAGGAAATTCTCTAAAACTTCCTTCATCCAAAGTGAATTCAATTCTTTCTTTTGCTTCTAATCTAAAATGATAAGAGCACTTTGAGCATACCTTAAGATTACTTTTTAAATCTTCTGTATATAAAATTGTTCCACATTCAGGGCATTTACTCCACATTCCATTTGGTATACTTGGTTTATCTGCCTCATTAATTTTGCTATTCAAATCAATGGTCTGAATGGTTATATACTTTCTTTTTCCTAACAAATCTTTTAGCATTATCTATTCACCAACTTTTCTGTTAAAAATGACGTATCATAACTACCATTAACAAACTCTTCACTGTTAAGTATTTCATACTGAAAATCTATATTGGTTGTAACTCCCTCTATAGCAAATTCAGCAAGAGCCCTCTTCATTTTATTAATGGCTTCATTTCTAGTTTTTCCATGTACAATCAATTTAGCAATCATTGAATCATAACAATGTGGTATTTTATATCCGCCATAAATAGCTGAATCAACTCTAACACCAAAACCACCTGGAAAATTAACTGCTTCTATAAGACCTGGACAAGGTCTAAAGTTTGCCTTTGGATCTTCTGCATTTATTCTACATTCAATGGAATGTCCACTTAGTACTATGTCATCTTGACTAAATGATAATTCATTTCCATCAGCTACACTTATTTGCTCTTTAATTAAGTCTATTCCTGTAACCATCTCTGTGATTGGATGTTCTACTTGTATTCTAGTATTCATTTCCATAAAGTAAAACCTTCCTGTACTTTCATAAAGGAATTCTATGGTACCTACGCTATTATAGTTTACTGCCTTTGCAGCCCTTTTGGCTATTTCCCCCATCATATTTCTGGTTTCCTCAGTTAAAACTGTAGATGGAGCTTCTTCTAGCACCTTTTGATTTTTTCTTTGGGCTGAGCAATCTCTTTCTCCTAAGTGAACTACATTTCCATGTTCATCACCAATTATCTGAATTTCAATATGCTTTGGATGTTGTATATATTTTTCAATATATATTGTATCATCACCAAAATTCACCTTAGCTTCAGACTTAGCGGTATTGTATCCTGATAAAAATTCTTCTTCGTTGAATGCAATTCTTATTCCTTTACCACCACCACCAGCTGCTGCCTTTATCATTACAGGAAATTCAATTTCCTTTGCGATAGAAAGTGCTTGATTTTCGTCTTCTATTTTCCCTTCATAACCTGGGACCACTGGAACATCAGCTGCTTTCATTATTTCTCTAGCCTTAGCCTTATTTCCCATAAGTTCAATAGCATCATAATTAGGACCAATAAACTTTATGTTGCACTCAGCACACATTTTTGCAAACTTACTGTTCTCTGATAAAAATCCAAATCCAGGATGTACTGCATCAGCTCCTGTTAACACACAAGCACTTAATATATTTTGTATATTTAAATAGCTGTCTCTTGAAGATGCCGGTCCTATACATACTGCTTCATCTGCTAACTGTACATGAAGAGCATCACTATCAATTTCTGAATAAACAGCTACTGTTGCTATGCCTATTTCTCTACAAGCTCTAATAACTCTTACTGCAATTTCTCCTCTGTTAGCAATTAGAATCTTCTTTATCATAACTATCACCTAACCTATAGCAAATAAGATTTCTCCCTCGCAAGCCTTAACTCCATCTACTGTAGCTAGTGCTTTGCCTATGCCAATTTTACCCTTCATTTTTATTATTTCAACTTCTAGCTTTAACACATCACCAGGAACTACTTTTCTCTTAAATCTTGCCTTTTCAATACCTGCAAAATATGCAGTTTTGCCTTTAAATTCTTCCTTGCTAAGGATAGCCACAGCTCCTAATTGAGCTAGGGCTTCCACAATTAAAACTCCTGGCATTACAGGTTCATTTGGAAAATGTCCTTGAAAGAAAGGTTCATTCACAGTAACATTCTTTGTTCCAACTGCTCTAACGCCTACTTCTAGTTCTTCTACTCTATCAAGTAACAAAAATGGATATCTATGAGGAATTATTTCCTTTATTTCATTAACATTAAGCATAATTATGCCCTCCTAATTTTGAATAGAGGTTGCCCATATTCAACCATTGCTTCATTTTTTACTAAAATTTCTACAACCTCACCATCAACATCACTCTCTATCTCATTCATAAGCTTCATAGCTTCAATTATGCAAAGCACGTCACCTTTTTTAACCTTGTTTCCTTTTTCAACAAAGTTATCTTTGTCTGCTGAAGGAGCACCATAGAAGGTTCCTACTATAGGAGATTTAACAATAAATAAATCTTCTTCACTTATAACTTCTGTTTCAACTTTCTTTTCTGCTTTAACTTCTGTATTTTCAGCTTTTTGTACTTGAGTCACAGCTTCAACTACTGTATCTTCAGTTGCTTTTAATGCAGAACTAACATGCCCTTCACTAACCTTTGCTGAATATTCTCTTGTTAGGGATTTATCCATTTTTAAATGGCAATCCCCAAAGTCATACTCAAAAAATGCTAAATCAGAATTATTTATAATTTCAATAAGTTCTTTTATTTCACCTATTTGCATATTCTTCACCTTATTCCCATCTCTTAAATAGTAATGTAGCATTATGTCCACCAAAACCTAAGGAATTTGATAAAACATATTTTAATTCTGCTTTTCTTCCTTCGTTAACAACATAATCTAAATCACATTCTTCATCTGGTACCTTATATCCAATAGTTGGAGGTATAAATCCTTCTTCTAAAGCCTTTGTACATAGTACTGCTTCAATACCACCAGCTGCACCTAATAAATGTCCTGTCATACTCTTTGTTGATGAAACTGGTACTTTATAAGCATAGTCTTCAAATACTCTTTTTATAGCTATAGTTTCAAATTTATCATTGTATGGTGTACTTGTTCCATGTGCATTAATATAAGAAACTTCTTCTTTTGAAATTCCAGCTTCCTTTATTGATAACTCCATAGCTTTTGCAGCACCTTCACCATCTGGACTTGGAGAAGTAATGTGATAAGCATCACAAGTTGAACCATATCCAACTACTTCTGCATATATTTTAGCTCCTCTTTTTTGTGCATGCTCAAGGCTCTCTAGAATTACTATTCCAGCACCTTCTCCTATAACAAATCCACTTCTTTCCTTATCAAAAGGTATAGAGGCTCTTTCAATATCGTTATTTGAATTTAATGCTTTTAGGTTAGTAAAACCAGCTACCCCTAATCTTGTTATTGGAGCTTCAGCACCACCAGCTATCATAACATCTGCAAAACCAAATTTAATGTTTCTGAAAGCATCTCCAATTGAGTTAGTTGCAGAAGCACAAGCTGTAACTGATGCATTACTAATTCCCTTAGCACCATATTTTATTGCAATGTTTCCTGTAGCCATGTTTATAATTGCCATAGGTACAAAAAGTGGAGAAACTCTATTTGGTCCTTTAGTAAATAAGTTTTCACACTCTTTTTCTATAGTGCCAAGACCACCAATACCTGATCCTACTAATACACCAAATCTATCTTTATCTATCTCATCTAAGTTTAACTTTGAATCTAAGATAGCTTCTTCAGCTGCTACTAAAGCAAACTGTGAAAATCTATCCATTCTCTTAACTTCTTTTTTATCAATTACTGATTCTGGGTTGAAGTCCTTAACTTCAGCTCCTATCTTAACTTTAAAATCTGTAGTATCAAAGGCCTTTATATAATCAACCCCTGAAACTCCATTCTTAGTATTATTCCAAAAATCGCTAATATTATTCCCAATTGGAGTTACTGCTCCTAATCCTGTAATTACTACTCTATTTTCCATAATTTCACCTCACTACATTACCATTCCACCATCAATATTTATAACCTGACCTGTTACATAATCAGAAGCTGATGAAGCTAAAAATGCTACAACTTCCGCTACATCTTTCGGCTGACCTAATCTCTTTAATGGTATGTTATCTTGAATTTTTTCCTTAACATTGTCTGTTAAAACTGATGTCATATCTGTACTGATATAGCCTGGAGCTACTGCATTTACATTTATTCCTCTTCCACCAAGTTCTTTGGCTAGAGATTTAGTCATACCAATTATTCCTGCCTTTGAAGCTGAATAATTAACTTGACCTGCATTTCCTGTTATTCCAACTACTGAAGATACGTTAATTATTTTTCCGCCTCTTTGTTTTACCATCACTGGAGTTACATGCTTTAAACAATTGAAAGTACCCTTCAAATTTACGTCTATTACTTGATCAAAATCTTCTTCCTTCATTCTTAAGATAAGACCATCTTTTGTTATCCCTGCATTATTAACTAATACATCTATAGTTCCAAAAGTACTCTTTGCAGTTTCAATTAAATTTTTTGCATCAGCATCCTTACTAACATCACCACAAACCAAAGCAACTTGTACTCCCATGCTTTCAAGCTCTGCTTTTAACTTTTCTGCTTCCTCATGATTGCTTCTATAGCTTGCTACTACGTTAAGTCCCATTGTTCCAAACTTTAAGGCTATAGCTCTACCTATTCCTCTTGTTGCTCCTGTAACCACTGCACATTTATTCATAAACACAAATTTCCTCCTACATGTTATCAATTTGACTTAGCATCTTGAAAAAATAAATAAGTCCATATACTAGTCTATCTTCAGATGCCCTATTGTTTCTTCTAATGTTGTTAAATTTTCAACATTAAATACTCTTACGTTACTGTCTATTTTTTTAACTAGTCTTCCTAATGTATTTCCTGGTCCAACTTCAATAAAAGTATCAACTTCATTATTTATAATATGTGTTATAGTTTTATGGAATAGAACTGAGCTCTTTATCTGCTTCTTAAGTAGATCCTTTATATCATCTTCCTTAGTATAAGGTGTTCCTTTTACATTTGAATATACAATGCTATTCAGTTCTCCTATATTAATAGGAAGTAACTCTTTTTCAAAATTTGTAGCTGCATCATCTAATAAAGAACAATGGAAAGGCGCACTTACTGGCAACTTTATAGCTTTACCACCCTTGCTCTTAGTTATTTCTATAGCTTTGGTCAGAGCATCATTTACACCTGCTATAACTACCTGCCCTGGGCAATTGAAGTTTGCAGCTTCAACAACTCCTGCCTCAGAAGCCATTTTACAAATTTCTATAACTTCCTCATCCTTTAATCCTTGTATCGCAGCCATTCCACCAACTCCTACAGGAACAGCCTCCTGCATTAATCTTCCTCTTCTCTTAACTAAAGCTACTGTTTCATTAAATTTAAGAGCTCCGCCATGTATAAGAGCTGAATATTCTCCAAGACTTAATCCTGTAGACATGTGAGCCTTAACTCCATGCAATTCCAGAGCCTTTAAAACTGCCATATTTACTGTAACTATGGCTGGTTGTGTATTTTCTGTAGTATTCAGTTGTGCTTTTTCTCCGCTAAAGCACATTTCTGATATCTTAAATCCTAAAGCTTCATCAGCTTCCTGAAATATTTCTTTACACTGAGGTATATTTTCATATAACTCTTTTCCCATTCCAACGTATTGTGATCCTTGCCCTGCAAATAAATAAGCTATTTTACCCATGACTTCTCCTTTGTCTTATAATGTATTTTTATCTATATATTACTAGTTACTTCCTTGTCTAACTAAAAAAATCTGTGGCACATTTACATTTATTATTTATTGCTAGATATCTCAAACTATTTTTGATACCTTTTAATAACTTCATCTGCTTGTTGCATTATTTCATTTATTATCTCTGCTGCAGTTTGTTCTTTATTTATTAAACCTGATATTTGACCTGCCATTATAGATCCCATACTTACGTCTCCATCCTTCGCTGCTCTTGCTAATGCTCCTGTACCTAACTTTTCAAGTTCTTCAACTGGAGCGCCTTCTTTCTCTAGTTTCATAAACTCTCTAGCTAACTTGTTTCTTATAATTCTAACTGGATGTCCTGTAGCTCTTCCAGTAACATCAGTATCTATATCATTAGCTTTTAAAACTGCATCCTTATAATTTTGATGTACAGTACATTCCTTTGCTACTAAAAATCTAGTTCCTATTTGAACACCTTCAGCACCTAACATCATGCTAGCAGCGAAACCTCTTCCGTCTCCTATACCACCAGCAGCTATAACTGGTATCTGTACAGCATCTACAACTTGTGGTACTAAAGCCATAGTAGTCAATTGTCCTACGTGTCCTCCAGATTCTGTTCCTTCTGCAACTATAGCATCTGCCCCTGCTCTTTCCATTCTTTTCGCTAAAGCTACAGATGCAACCACTGGAATAACTTTAATTCCATTAGCCTTCCACATCTCCATATACTTTCCTGGGCTGCCTGCTCCTGTTGTTACAACTTTAACTCCTTCTTCACAAACTAACTTTGCCACCTCTTCTGCTTGTGGTGACATAAGCATTATATTTACACCGAAAGGTTTATTGGTCATAGATTTAGCTTTTCTTATCTCTTGTCTTATCCAATCAATAGGCGCATTTCCTGTTATAATACCTAATCCACCAGCCTCACTAACCGCAATTGCCAATGAAGCATCTGCAATCCATGCCATTCCTCCCTGTATAATAGGATATTCGATTTCTAAAAGTTCAGTTATTCTTGACATATTATCCTCCCTAGTGAATAGGTTAGATATTAAAATAATATCTAACCTATAAAAGTATTTATTAAAGTTTTACCAGTCCTTAGTCTATACCAAATCTAAAATTATGCGTTTATCTTTGATTCTACATAATCCACAGCATCTTTTACACTCTTCATGCTTTCTGCATCTTCTAATTGAATGTTAAATGCTTCTTCTATTTCTATTATTACTTGGAATAAATCTAATGAATCTACACCTAAATCTTCAAATGTAGTCTCTAACTGTACCTTTTCTTCTTCTACTTCTAATTGCTCACATATTATCTTTCTTATTTTTTCAAAAACCATTTATAGTTCCTCCTAAAATTTTATATATTATTTAATTAATCTCTTACCATTCAATAAGTGCAGCACCATAAGTAAGTCCTCCACCAAATCCAACTAAGATTATCTTATCTCCAGGTTCCAACTTTTCTGATACCTCTGCCAAAGCTATTGGTATGCTGGCCCCGGAAGTATTCCCATATTTATTTAAATTAATATAGAATTTATCTATATTAATATTTAACTTTTTAGCTGCATAACTTATTATTCTAAGATTAGCTTGATGAGGAACAACATACTTAATATTCTCTAATTGTTCTCCTGCATCTTTTAGTACTTTATTTAATGCATCTATCATAGCTCTAGTGGCGAATTTAAATACTTCGCCTCCTTGCATTGTAATGTATGGATATTTTTTTTCTAATTGTTCCTTCACAAAAGGATTTACTACATCTACAGCTCCAACCTCAAGAGAATTTCCTTTATCTCCTTCGGACATAGTGTAGATAGACTTTATTCCACAATTACCTTCTTCTGCTTTAATTATTACTGCTCCAGCTCCATCTCCAAATAAAACAGCAGTACTTCTATCCTTCCAGTTCATAACTTTGGATAATACCTCTGCCCCTATTACTAGAGCAATTTTATGCTGGCCAGTTTTAACCATTGCATTTGCTACACTTAATGCATATAAAAAACCAGTACAAGCTGCACTAACATCAAACGCTGTAGCTTTATGCGCTTTTATATTTTTCTGTACAATACAAGCAGTAGATGGAGTGTACATATCAGGAGTTATAGTGGCTACAATAATTAAATCTACATCTTCACTCTTTATCTTAGCCTTATCTAATGCTTTAAAAGCTGCTTTAGTAGCTAATTCAGATGTATCTTCTCCTTCAGATATACGTCTTCCCTGAATGCCAGTTCTGCTCACTATCCATTCATCGCTTGTATCCATAAACTTGGTCAAGTCATCATTGCTTACTATATTGTCTGGCAAATATCTACCTGCACCAACTATCCTTGCATTTATCATGAAACTTTACTCCTTGTTGTTATTAGGCATATTTTGACTTGTTATTTATTTTCAGTTGCCGTATTACTTAAGTGATATCTATAAGTAAAATAAGCACTTAACTTTTCTAAAGATGATATTAGTATCTCCTCTTCTTTATCATCAATTCCTTTAATAGTTTCTTTTATCATATCAGAATGAAATTTTTCATGAACTCTATAAGCTAACTTTCCTTTTTTGGTTAATCTTATCATCACAACTCTTCTGTCTTCTTCAATTCTTTCTCTTGTAACATATTCTTTCTTTATAAGCTTGTTTACTGCTGTAGTAAGTGTTCCTACAGTTATCTTTAAATCTGAAGCTACTTCTGACATTGTTCTTGGAGTGTACATTCCTATAGCCTCAATAGTATGTATTTCAGTAATTGACAAATCGGAAAATGGCCCATTCTTTAATGCATCGTGTTCTATTTCAAGGAGTTCATTGAAAAGTTGAACCAGAAGCTTATTCAGTACGTGCTCACTCTTATTCATTTTTCCATCCCCTTTTAGCCATCTGAAAAGAAATAAGTTTATATTCTATCAATTTTCAGATGCTTTATTTCGATTATCAAAGTACTTGTTTTGATAATCAAAATATACTATAATCAAAATATGTTGTCAAGGAGAATTTATTTTTTTACCAAACTCTCCTAAAAGGAGCTGATTATTACGTCAATTAGTAATTATTATGAAAACTTAGATTTAAATTTATTATCTGCTAGTCTAAAAACTAAATATCTAGGAAGAATTTCACTATACTTTAAGACTATAGATTCTACTAACTCTAGAGCAAAAAATATAATCAAATCAAAGCTTACTCCATTAAAAAGTGGAACCATACTAATTGCAGAAGAACAATCTGCAGGTAGAGGTCGTTTGGAAAGAAAATGGCAGAGTCCAGCATCTTCAGGTCTTTTATTTACTATTGTTATTAACACTAATCTAGATATTATTCAATTACCAAAGACCACTTTAATTGTAGCCGCAGCTATCTGCACTTCACTAAAAAACTTAAATGTAGATGCTAAAATCAAATGGCCAAATGATATATTTATAAACAACAGAAAAATTGGAGGAATTCTAACTGAATTAATTAATAACGAAGATAAAACTTACTCATTAATAATTGGTATAGGATTAAATATAAATACTAGAGAAGAAGATTTTTCGCAGGAAATAAATAATATTGCTACATCTTTAGCAATAGAGTATAGATGTTATTTTAGTAGAGAGCTTATACTTGCAGAAATTCTAAATAACTTCGAAAAACTTTGGGGAGACTTCTCACAAAATTTATCTCTAGAAAATATAATAAAAATTTGCAAAGATAATTCAGCAATATTAAATAAGCAAATTTTTCTTATTAAGAATGGAAACTATGAAGAAGTTTTGGCAAAAGATTTAACTTCTAATGGAGAATTAGTTATTGAAATGAATAATGGAAGTGATGCTATCATTTCCTCAGGTGAAATATCTATAAAATTAAAATAATGGAGGAACTATTTATGAAATTATCTACAAAGGAACTAATACTCGTATCACTTTTTGCTGCTCTAACAGCAATATCAGCCATGTTTTCAATTCCAATAGGTCCTGTACCTGTTACCTTACAAACATTTATGGTGATTTTATCTGGTATTGTTTTAGGCTCAAGACTGGGCTTAATGTCTCAATTAATATATTTATTATTAGGACTTATTGGTTTACCTGTTTTTTCTGGGGGTGCTGGAGGCTTAGGCACTGTATTAACTCCATCCTTTGGATTCCTAATAGGTTTTCCTATAGCAGCTTATGTTATCGGAAAGATAATAGAAAAATATAATTCTAAAGTTACCATAATACTTGCTGTAATAATAGGAAGCATAATTCCTTATATCACTGGAATACCTTATTTTTATTTAATATTTACTAATTATTTAGGAAAATCTATAACATTATATAAAACTTTAAGTTTAACAATGATACCATTTATCCCTGGAGACTGCATAAAAGCTTTTGTTGCCATTACTTGTGGATCAGCAATTATAAAATATAATTTTGGATTAGCAGTTTCAAAAAAAACAGTAAGTCCCTTTAATAAAAGCAACAGTTAAAACACAGTATAATGATAAAAGGCACTGGACATACTGTCCAGTGCCTATACATTTATCTTTCTAAGCTTGTTCTACTTCACTAACAAGTTCATTCATCAATTCTTTAACTGTAACTATCTTATCGTTTCTATATCCATTGCTTCCTGTAAAAAGCAATGCATTATCCACATCACCTTCTGCTGCATTAATTAATGCTCTTGAAATACAATAAACAGTCGTAGCTGGATTACATTTTCTTATACATCTAAAGCACTTAGTTACTTTTATATTTCCTTCACTTGCCTGCTCTATAAACTTATTCCTTATAGCTCTTCCAGGCATTCCTACAGGACTCTTAACTAGCTGTATATCTTCCTTGTTACAGTTGATAAACGCATTTTTATACTCTACATCAGCATCACATTCTTCAGTACAAATAAATCTAGTTCCCATCTGTACTCCTGAAGCTCCTAGTTTTAAAAATCTAGCAATATCTGCTCCTGTATATATACCACCTGCAGCAATTACAGGTATCTTAACATCAAACTTGTGTTCAAATTCTTTTACTACATTAAGTACATCTTGAACAATATGTTCTAATGTATCATCAGTTCTAACTTCAAGTTCATTTAACTTAAACCCAAGGTGACCACCAGCTTCTGGTCCCTCTACTACTACAAAGTCTGGCAATCTCGAAAATCTTTCATGCCATAATTTACACATTATTTTTGCTGCTTTTCCTGAAGATACAATTGGTGCTATCTTTGTGTTACTTCCCTCTACCAATTTAGGTAAATCTGTTGGAAGTCCTGCTCCAGATATTATAACATCAGCACCTGCTTCAGCTGCAATCTTTACAAAATCATCATAATCGTTCATTGCTACCATTATATTAACGCCTATAACTCCTTTTGGAGCCAGCTCTTTTGCTCTCGCTATTTCCTTCTTCAAAGCTCTAATATTAGCTTCTTTGGTGTTTTCTAAAAAATCATGCTCTTTAAATCCAACTTGGGCTGCTGAGATTACTCCAATTCCACCTTCATTAGCTACTGCTGAAGCTAAACCCGAAAGTGAAATACCAACTCCCATTCCTCCTTGTATTATAGGAACCTTAACTTCTAGATCTTTTATCTTTAAAGAATTTAATTGCACCTAATCACCCTCTTATTTGTTTTTATAATAAAATATTTTGATAATCAAATTATATATATAGATTTTGGTGTTGTCAAACGAATATTTCAAACTATATTAGAAAACACATCCACTAAATAGCAATTAAAGCATAATTTAAAGAGAAGTCCTTCACATTCAAGACTTCCCTTTCTAAAATAAAATCTTATCTACTTAATTGAGCAATTTGCTTGTATACTTCTATAAACTTATTGTTGAAATCATCTTTTTCCTCTTCTGATATACCCATCTCACCTAATTTACCAGAAATAAACGCCAGTTCTAAATTAAGCCTCATCAACTCATTTTCTTTATTTTGATCCTTATTTACAGAATTAATCTTTTGCAAATATTCTTCATAACCACAATTATAACTTAATATTTTTCCTTCTTTTAGGTGAAAAATTCTAGTTGCTACATTATTAATAAAATATCTATCATGAGATACAAAAATTACTGCTCCTTTAAATTCCTTTAGAACTTGCTCCATTTTTTCTCTAGATGGCATATCTAAATAATTAGTAGGTTCATCCATTATAAGCATATTTCCACCACTTAAGATAAGATTACAAAAGGCAACTCTAACCTTTTCACCCATACTTAAGTCTTTAATTTTCTTAAATACATCATCCCCTTTAAACAATAGGGTTGAAAGAAACAATCTAGCTTCTCTTTCAGTGATGTCATTGCACAAAACATTCTCAAGTATTGTTTCTTCAAACTTTAGAGTATCTAAATTTTGAGAGAGATATGCAATCTTTATTGAAGGATTAATTGTTATCTTACCAGAATAATTTTTATCTTCACCTATAATCATCTTAAGTAGTGTAGTCTTACCACTACCATTTACACCTATAAGCCCAACCTTATCCCCTTTCAATATTTCAAATGATATATTTCCAAAAATCTTTCTCTCTGAAAACTCTTTTGTGAGACCCTTAGCTTGAAGTATATATCTCGGCAACTTCAAATTCATAACACTCTTATTTATAATATTAAAGCATGGAGATAGCTGCTTTTCAGGTTTCTCCACCTTATTTTCACGCAATCTTTCCAGTTGTTTTTCTTTATTCCTCATTACACTTACATGCTTTTTAGCCTTTGCTCTCTGAAAATCATTTTGCCCAGCATCCTTATGAGCCTTTGCATACCATTCCTTACGATCCTCAATCATTTCTTCAAGTTCTTCTATTTTTCTTTGCTGTTTTGAGTACTCTTTTTGATTTTCTCTATCTTCAATTTCTTTAAGTTCTACAAATTTGCTATAGTTCCCGCAGTATTCATTTATTACACCTTTATTCATATACCATATCTTATTACAAACCTTATCTAAAAAATATCTATCATGTGAGATTACCACAAAGGTTCTATCTTGTAGGACCTTCTGCAAAAAATCTGTAGTTTCAATATCCAAATGGTTTGTTGGCTCATCTAAAATCATAATATCGCAGGAACTTAAATATGCCTTCAGTAACATTACCTTAGTTTTTTCTCCACCACTCAACTTACTCATGTCATAATTAAGCATATCTCCATTGCAGTTAAGTTTAGATAGAACCTCTTCCAAATCCAATTTGCTTATATCCGTTTTTAAAAAGCTGTCTAGATGAGATTTTACAGAACCTTCTTCATCTACCTCCGGATACAGATACATAACTCTTAAATTTAGAGGAGAATAACTGAGTTCACCTTTTTCAAAATGTTCCTCACCAACTAATATTTTAGCTAAAGTGCTCTTGCCTATACCATTAGCACCTATTATTCCAAGCCTATCGCCACTATTTATCTTACCTTTAATTCCACTAAATACTGCTTTTCCTTCATAATCTTTGTATATATTATTGAAAAATATATTCATAACATCACCCCCATTTACTCACAAAAATCACTTACCTTATGTTAAATACTACTTTTTCTGAAACTTTATAGACTTCTTTCTTATAGCCGCATTCTCCAAAATTGCCTTTCTATTTTCCTTATTTTTTGCATAAGCAGCCTCTTTTTGTAGCTTTATATAATTTTTATATCTATCCTCTGATAGACTCCCATTTTCTATAGCTTCTTTTACCGCACAATTAGGTTCCTTATGATGTTTGCAATCACTAAATTTGCATTGTCTAGCTAAGGTTTCAATATCACTAAAAGTTTCATCTATCCCTTCTTCTACACACCATAATTCCATTTCACGCATACCAGGGGTATCAATTATCATAAAATGATCTTTTATAGTAATTAGTTGCCTATGTGTAGTAGTATGTCTTCCTTTACTATCATCTTCTCTTATTTCATTAACCTTCATTATTTCTTCTCCAGCAATTGCATTAGTTAATGAAGATTTACCAACTCCTGAAGATCCAAGAAATACTACAGTCTTTCCAGGTTTAATGAACCTTTCCAATTCATTTATACCTTCTCCTGTATAAGAACTAACCGCAACTATATCAACTCCCAAAGCAATTTCTTCTAACTTTGATACAATGTCATCTAAATTCTCACACAGATCTCTTTTCGTTAATATTATCACTGGAGTTCCTCCACTTTGCCAAGCAGAAGCAAGGTAACGTTCAATTCTTTTTATATTAAAATCATAATTTAAAGATACTGTAATAAATACATAATCAAAATTAGCTGCTACTAACTGCTCTTTTCTGTTCCATGAATCCATTCTTGAAAACTTGCTTTTCCTTTCAAGAACATCAAAAACAACATCCTCACCAATTGGATTATTTTTTACCATAATAAAATCTCCAACCGTAGGAAACTCTTTGGTAAATCTATCATTATAGAAAATTGATCCTTTTAATCTTGCATCTTTCTCCCCAAATTCACTAATTATTTTATACTGCTCTTTGTGAACTGCTAAAACTCTTGCTGGAATTAATTCTTTATCTATTTCTTCAAATTTCTTTACCTGCTTTTCATAAAATTCTGTATATCCATAATTTTTTATATCTATTCTATTCATCTAATTCCTCCGTAATATATAAATCTTTAATATTTGAATCCACTCTATCTAATACACTTAATAATCTCATCATAATTACATCACTCCTTATTATTTTTTCATCGAAACACTATAACCTCTTCACATACACCTAAAAATGGGTATAAAAATACCGCAAACAACAACCCTATGAATAAAGGCTGCTATTTACGGACATAAAAAATACACGACCTAAATCGTGTTACCCATCCTTGCGGCACATATTTACGAAAGGTTATCAATACTGCAAAAATACAACAACCATCTAAACTGTGTATCCTTGCCCATATTTAGTTTTAAACTGCAATCACCATCATATTGTTGCTCATTTAAAAACATCTCCTTTCAATACTGCAAATAGTGCAATATCTTTATATTAATTATATTATTATAATACCATGTTAATTATTACTTGTAAATACACTTTTAAGTCTATAATCAAAATAATGCAAAAAAATCAGAGTGAATTTTTAAAACTCACTCTGATTTATTAAATAGAATCCTACTCAGTATTCTACTATTCTCCCATTACTAGTTTGCCTAATCCTTCTTCAAAGGTATCATCATTCTCTGGGAACCATACTTTTTCTTTATCTTTGAATATAAATGTAAAAGTTTCTTCCTTTGTATCTGTTGAAACTGAAGCCTTACCCATAGCATCGATTAATTGTGTAACAAATAACTTAGATGCCTTGTCTAATCTTTCAGTAGTAGTTCCTTCCATAGTTTGTACCTTAGCTACAACATCATTTGCAACCTTATTGCTAAGTGTTGAATAGTCAATGTATTGTGTCTTTATTTTTATTTTAGCAGATTTCTTGTCTCCTGAAACTTTTTCTGCTGAAACTATCTTAACCTTTTTTCTTAAATTCATTTCTGCATCGCATATCTTTTGTATGTCCTCATCTGTAAATTTTAAACTTGAAGCAGAAAGACTTGCTTTCATTGCTTTATTTTCTGCTTTCTTTTCATTATCAAGTATTTTGGCTCCGTCTGCCTTTGAAAATCCTACTTTATCTATGTTACTTGTATCCTGATTTATATATAGTGCAGATATAATTTTTGCACTTTCTTCAACAGTTGCTTTTTCCTTACTACAACCTGCTAAAAGCATAGTTGCTGTTAATAATGTAACCACTAGACTTGCTATAATTTTTTTGTTCTTTTTCATTTCTTTTCTCCCTTATTTTACTAATTTTTAGTGTCGACTTTTTTATTATCGTAAACTTCTAATTAAACTTTAGATTTTTTGTAATTTAGAAGTAATCTTCCTAATAGTTTCTAAATTCACAATATTTATATTTATGAAAAAAAGATCTGAAATATTCTCTCAGATCTTTCAAAAAATCTTCATTCTAAAAAGAAACTTTTAAAATCTCTAGTATAATTATCAAAACTCCAATTATTATCTCAAACTTC
Organism: Clostridium sp. TW13; assembly: GCF_024345225.1. Lineage (NCBI taxonomy): Bacteria > Bacillati > Bacillota > Clostridia > Eubacteriales > Clostridiaceae > Inconstantimicrobium > Inconstantimicrobium mannanitabidum. The sequence continues at coordinate 721,510 of NZ_BROD01000001.1, read as the reverse complement.
CTAAATCTAATTCCTGACGATTTTGATATCGGCTTAAAAAATAATGCTACTAATGCAATAGATACCATAAATATAAAGCTCAATATAGAATATGCTATACTACTTCCCTCAGCTATTGCTAATACAATAAATGCTGCTATTAACATCCATACTATCAGTATTATAGGGTTATTCCAATTTATTTTATATTTTTTCTCTTCCACAACTGTAGATTCAGGCAAGTTTTGTTTTATAGTATTAAGAATATCCTCTAGACTGTCAAATCCATTGATACTAATTACACCGTGCCTATGTTTTATCTTTATAAAACATATATCTCCATCAGTATAATATTTTGTATTGACTTTGATAATATCACTAAATAGAACCTTTTCTTCTTTTCCTTTAGCAGTTCTTATAAAACCCTCTTCTGTGATAATTAATTTTAATTTTCTTAACCTACTAAATATTACCTTAATTAATATTAGCATTTCTGCTTCTACAAAAACACCTACAAATATTGATACAAATGCTAAATCAGTAAAATCAGTAAAATCAATATTTCCATCTTGATTCATATTAACAACTACCATTGTAAGTAACATAATTATAGGCAGCATAACCATTATAACATACTTATTTTTCTTTCTTCTCTTGATTTCCTTTTCAGAAAATCCAAATTCCTTGTTCTCCACTTAAGTTCTTCCCCCTTATTTTTTCTTATTCTCCTAACTTTTTTAATGTCGTAAACCTTGCGTCAGACTTTAGGGTTTATGTAATTTAAAAGTAATATACCTAATAGTTTCTAAAATCATCATATTTATATCTATAATAAAAAGTCTAAGATATTCTCTCAGACTTTTTATTATAGAGTAATCTACTTGTTTGGATTCAATACTGTACCCATAAATATAGGCAAATTTGTTTTATTATCCACAATTGCATACACAAAAGGGCGATTTAGAATTATACATTTAGGCAAATTTATTTTTAATGCTGCGCTCTTCATTTCTACGACTGTTGATGCTGCTGCCTTTGTACCAAGCTCATCTACTTGTATAGAAGCTTTGTGTATAACCTTTGATATAAATAGTCCTTCTGACTCCTTTGCCATCTTACTAAAATCAGCCTTACTAGAATCTAAACCATCTGTAAAACCCATTTTCTTAAGAGCTTCATTAATATTGAGATCATAATCATATTTAAACTTCGGTATTGAAACATTTATTTTTTTATCAGAGGCATTTCTTAATATATTTACAAACTTCCTTCCACTAATTGATTGAATATACTTATTAATATCTACTCCCTCGTTTGGTAAAAGTGCTACAAAGCTAAACTTATCTCCCTTATACTTCTTAATAAAGCCCTCTGCCATATCGTCTTTTAAATATTTATTTTCTTCTGAATTCATAAAATCCAAATAAACAGATGAATTATCATTATTTAATGTATTAGAACTTTGAGATTCTTGAATCATATTATTATCTACATATGGTTTAGGTACAATACCATTAGTATAAAACGCTCCATTATGAATGTCCTTACTTGAATACTGCTTTTCCCACTGTCCGTTAAAATATATAGTGTTTATAAGATACATCATAGCATCCCTATCTATAGAATCTAATATTTTATCAATGCGATTATTTGTATTAGCCTTTACCCAATTGTTTATATCATTTAGTGTGTTATTAGAATTAAAGTCAACATTATAGGCATCAGCGCCATAATAATCTGCATTCTTCTGTAAAAAATCCTTATAAACATCTAATTCATCTTTTGATCCATACCAAATAGAGTTACTTACCTTAAACTCCTTTGCTTTTATGTTACTAAAACTGTTAATAAAGCTATAATAATAATTATTAAGTTCATCCAAAGATAGCTTATTGTTTCCAAGTAAAAATTCAAATTGCTTTAATGTATTCCTATCTGCACCATTACCAGTCATCCCTAATGCAAGATATACAGACATAGGTGAGATTACTGAGTTTTTATCTTTGTTTATAGATTTTTTGAATAACTCTATAGAGAAATTAGCTGTAGCATCTATAAACTTATTATCTAAGCTTACTACTTGAACCTTTGTTGGACTAATACCTTGCATCAAGTTATTTGCTTTTACTACTACTGGTTTATTATCGAAAATGTTGAAACCAACAAAGCAAATCAATGAAATAATCGCTACTGCAGCAGTATATCTAAACCTGGCACCAAGTAATCTTTTACTTCCTGCTCCATGAGCTCTTTGTCTTAACTGTTCCTTTGCATCATTAGAAATATCTATTTTTCCTAAGTTATAATCGATTATCTTCTTTAAATCTTCTAGCTTTGCCATATACTAATCCTCCCTTAATATATCCTTCATTATTTCCTTTGCCCTTCTCAGCCTAACAGAAATTGTATTTGGCTTCTCCCTAAGACTATCTGCAATTTCTTTAATACTAAGTTCTTCATAATAGTGTAAAAGTATTACTTCTCTATATTTGATTGGCAACGTATAAACTGCATTAAGCAGTTCCAAAGAATCTTCATTTGCGTATACTGACAATTCCTCATCTTCTAAAGCATATATTGAACTAAAACTTGAATTATCAGTAATTTCTTTATAAGAAGACTTCCTCATATAGTCCTTACAAATATTTATTGCTATTCTAGTTATCCATGTTTTTTCACTGCTTTCTCTTCTGAAACTGTAATACTTTTTATAGGCCTTATATAAAGTATCTTGCACAGCCTCTTCCGCTAATTGATAATCTTTCAGATAAAGATAACATAATCTCATTAGTTGTTTACTGTATTTTTCTATAAGTTCATCTATATCAACCTCTTCATAAGCAATGGTATGTAAAGAAAAAAACACCTTAATCGCCCCCTTCACTAAAATAGACGTAATATTTACTTAAAAAGTGACACCTATGTAATATTATAATATTTTTTACAAATGAAAAAGTAGCAGAACACTTTAAGTATTCTGCTACTCCATTTTTGATCTTATTTTTTCTTTCTTATCATTCCAACTCCAGCTAAACTAATTAAAGCACCAAAACTCAATATACATACAGGGTCCACTCCACCTGTTTTAGGTAATATTACAGTTTTACCTGTTTGTGTTTGATTATTAGTAACTGATGATTGTGGCTTACTTGGCTCTGCTGGCTGTGCCTTTACGCTAACATTACAATCTGCTGTCACACCATTATTTGTAGTTGCAATTATTACTGCGTTTCCAGCTGCAACAGCAGTTATTTTACCGTTACTATCTACTGTTGCAACTTTAGCATCACTACTTGTCCATGTTACTTCTTGTGATGCTTCAGTAGGATCTACTGTAGCAAAAATTACTTTTGAATCTCCAACAGATAAATTAAGAGTTGAATTACTTAATGTTACCTTTGTTGGCTCAACAACTGCTTTAGTGTTAATTGCCTTAATATCATCAAAGTACATTTTTGAATCTACTGTCCATGCACCTGTATGACCTGTTGGAACAATAGTATTACACCATATTCCTACTCTTTGTATCTTTGAAGCATCAAATTTTCCATTATTCTTACCCTTAAATTGACTAAATGGTAATGTAATTAATTGAGGTTTTGTTGTTCCTGCAAATTCAGGTAAAAATACTTCAAAATCTTCCCCATTAGATGTTATTTGAATAACTAGCTTTTGAGCATTTCCATCTGGTGTGCACCAAAATTGAAGTGCATCAAATTTGGACCAGTCTGCTTCTGTTGTCTTTGTAATTCCAGCCCATCCTTCAGAACTATTTTCTGTAGAAATCTTATAATTAAATTCTAAGCCCGCTTGTCCTTTATAAAATTTAGAATTATCTGATGTTAATTTTGGTATAACACTACATCCAGCCCCTGCATTAGTTGTCCAAACATTTTGAAGTAATGCATCTTCTCCATAGTAATTATCAAAATTATCAACTACAGCTAGATCTGGTTTTACTTCTGGTATATTAAACTTTGCATTTATACTATTTTGAAAATTTGAATCTATATATAAATCTATAGATCCCATTGTTGCTCCAATTTTATCAAGTGCAACTTTAGTAATATCAGCTGTATATTGTCCATTTACTAAATTTGCTGGAAGAGTCATCACTTTTTCACCTTTATTATTCTTAAGAACAAAGTTCACTTTATCTGCAATTGTAGCATTCTTTACGCTTGCGATAATCTTTGTAGTTGAAAGTATACGACTACCTGAAGCTGGAGAAGTTATATATCCGTAAGCACCTTGTTGAACATTTGTTACATTAATCTTTGAATAATCTCCTACACCATTAGCAAACACTGCTTTATCGTCATTATAGAAATTAATAAAGTTATTTATCATCTCATGTCCACGAGAATTGCTCACCATAAATGGTGCAAAGAAATTTGGATAGCTATCAAAGTTTGCCCAAGTCATAAAATAGGCCATATTCGAATCTGTTACCGCATTTACAATTTCTTCAAACCAATCTTTGCGAACATTTCCTTTTGTAGCAAGACCAGAATGATTTAATCCATCATTAAGTGATTGCATAACACGCATACCAGTTTCTGATACTGTTGAAAGTTTATTATGCTTCTTAGCAATCCCATCAACCAAAGAAATTGTTTCCTTAAATGAATTTATCCAATTATCATTAGTTGTAGGATTATCATGATACATATCAAAGGCCACTACATCAACGTAATTATCTCCTGGATAACGTGATAGATAATCTGCTTCATCTGCAAATGGACCATTTGGTGAGTAAATATATAAGAAATTATGAACACCCTTTACATCTCTTAAATATTCCACAGTGTATCTATAAAGATTTTTATAAGCATTTTCATCACAGAATGCTTTTCCCCACCAGAACCAACTTCCATTATTCTCATGGAAAGGTCTAAACAGTACAGGTACATTTTTAGTTTCTAATTGTTTGCCATAATTAGCTATAATATCAAGATATCCTTTGAACGCATCATTTAGATCTCCACCTGGCATTATTCTTGAAACTACATCGCCAGTAGTTACATTTGGTGAATATCCTGAATAATCATATTTTCCATTGACTTTACCCTTCTTTACAACTTCTGCAAAATTAGGCATATGGGCTGATAATGTTACAATTCCACCTTCGCTTGCTGCCTCAGAGCTAATATCCGCAGCTGCTGTCACTAAATCTCTCTTATCTCCATCTTTTAAAGCTAATTCAGCTCCTGTAAGAGAAAGTGCATCTATCCCACAAACCGCTGCTATTGAACCGGTAATATCTTTTGTATCAGAATTAGTACCACTATCCTTTAAAAATGCTTTATGATGAGTATCATTTTGATGTCCATAAAGAACATATTTTGATTTTCCGATTCCTTGTAAATAAGCATATAAATCTGAAGTTTTTGCTGTAGCCTTTGAGTCAACTAATGTAACTTGATTTGGTACTTGTAGCATAGATGGTTGTACCTTAGTTTTATTAGCATTAGGTACTGCCGTCTTATCAACATAAATATCTGCTGCCTTTTCTTTAGAAATAGTAATATTATCCAGGTAGATATCACCCTTATAATCTGTCTTAGAACCAATAATACTCAAAGTTATCCCATCAATTGATACATCCTTAGGTGTGAATTTCACGGTTGCTTTCGCCTTTTTTAATCCATTGCCGATATCAACAGCACTACTTAAATCGATTACATTATAAGCGTCAACAGCATTGTTAATCCATAACTTTGTTTGGAAAGCTCCTTTAGTCATTGATTTAGGATTATAAATAAAATCAAAATTTAAAACACTATATCCATTGAAATTTACTGGTGTTTTAAAATTGTTACTTATTTTAGCCTCACTCCATGAAACTTCAGAATCATTAGTGTAGTCTAGTGTAAGTTTTAAAGAACCATTTCCCACTGTTTTTGAATCATAAGATAAAATTGTTTTACCTTTATAATCCCAAGCACCTCCATCTGCCCATCCATCAAGAGTTTTTGTTGAATCTTCAAACGTCCATTCAATTGGATTTACTGAAGCGGTTACTTCTGCTCTAGCTATTGTTGCTACATGTATTGATGATGATAGAATTGTAATTGACGTAATTAATGCAAGTAACTTCATATTTTTTCTTGATCTTATTCCCATAATTCTCCCCCTCAAAGTAGTAGTCCTTATTAGTTAAGTGATGTTAAGTGATGTTAAGTTTTTAAATCTTTATTATACTTGGAAGTTTGTTAATATTCTTATTGGGCAAAACAATATTAATTAAATGACTATTTCATACTTATACATACCAATAACATCACTCATATTTTAAATTATATTTACATTTATATGCATTTTCAACGAATTTCAAAATCTCCATAATAAATGTAATAATACCTAAGAAAAGGTTAACTTTACAACGTTACTTTTATTCATTTTTAACAAATTTTAAAAGAAAAAGTAACTAGATGTCACTTCTAGTTACTTTACTTTTTCAGTTACTTTATAATATATAAGTTATAATTAATGCAATACATAACCATTTAAATTGTTTCAATTAGCATTTAACTATCATCCATTACTTATCTCTAAATTTGACTTTGATCAACAACACTCCTTAGATTTTATTAGACTATATCACCTTATGTCTATACCATTTATCACCATGAAGCCTGAAACAATACAATATTCCTCTAACAATCCAGTCTATGTACATACCAAGCCAAATCCCGTTTACTCCCAAACCTAACTTTACACCTAATAAGTAGCCAGTTATTATTCTAAATATCCACATACCAATAACTGAAGTTATCATAGTATACTTAGTATCCCCAGCACCTTTTAGTCCTGCTGAAAAAATAAATGATAACGGCCAGATTAACATTGCGAATGCATTTATTCTAATCAATGATGCAGATAAATGAATTACAGCAGCATTGTTTGTATATAAACTTGATATCACAGAAGCTAGTGGTACAAATATAATTCCCATTATTAAAGAACTTACTGTTGCAAACTCTGCTAAATAAATCAATACACTCTTTGCTTCTTTAACATCCCCTCTACCTATGTGTTGTCCAACTAAGGCGGTTGCAGCTAGAGTTAATGCATTGCCAGGTACATTTCCCATAGTAAATACTGAACCTGCTACTGAATTTGAAGCTATTGATATAGTTCCCATTGTAACTATAAAAACTTGAACTATAAGTTTCCCACCATTAAAAAGCAATTGCTCTACTCCTGCTGGAATTCCTATATTGAAAATACCTTTTTGTATTTCCACATCAAATTTAAACGGAAATATCTTTCTTATCTTAATAATCTTTGTTCCTCTTGCAAGAACAAAGATTATTAAAGCAGTACCAATCAATCTTGCAACAGCTATTGCTATGGCTGCACCCATTATTCCTAAAGAAGGAAACCCAATATTAGTTCCTAAAAAATTAATATTCATTCCATATATAAGCATATATCCCAATATAATATTTATACAATTCATAAATATTGTAATATGCATTGGAGTTTTTGTATCACCGCATCCACGTAAAATCCCATTAGCAATTTGCTCTACAGCTATGAACGGATATGTTAATAGCGTAAATTCTATGTACAATTTCGCATCTAACTTTACTAAGGCCTCAGCAGATCCATAAAGTACATTTATTATAGGAACTCTAAAAATCCAGATTAGTAATGTAATTAATGTGGATATTATTATCCCTGACATTATAGCTTGTCTAGCCGTTTCATTAGCTCTCTTAATATTTTTTCTTCCAATATTTTGCGCTACAACTACAGTAGCACCTACTGACAAGGCAGAAAAAAACGAAATGAATAGTACATTTATCGAATCCACCATTCCTATAGCCGAAACAGCTTCTTTTCCAATATGCCCAGCCATCATAGTATTACATACACCCAGAAGCATAACAAAGGTTTGTTCTATCATTATTGGTATAGCTAAACTTAATACATTTTTTCTTATTATCATTGCATTACTGTTGCATAAAATCTATCAAAACCTAATATTTAAGTATCTATTGTTATTCATTGAAACTGGTTTTACAATCCCATTATTCCAGCTTATATTAGATTTCACAATATTATTATAGATTTAATACAACTGTTCACCTTCTTTACATCTGTAGTTATATTTTTATAAATAAAAAATATATAAAAAAAATTAGTGTATTAAGTTTATTAAACCTAATACACTAACATAATAACAGTATATCATATTATTCTATATTTCTCATATATTTTACAAATTATTTTGTTTCTATATACACTTTCTGACATAAGGAATCTGAAAACAAATAAAATTCACAACATTCATTTCATTAATATAATAGAAAAATCTATAGTGTTTTTAATTCAAACCAAAATGTACTTCCTTTTCCTTCTGTACTTTCTACACCATATCTCCCATCATGCATATCTAAAATAGATTTAACTATTGAAAGACCTAAACCAGTTCCAACTGCTGCACGCTTATGTGCCTTATCTACTTTATAATATCTGTCCCATATTAAAGGTATTTTTTCTTGAGAAATTCCTTCTCCAGTATCAATCACTTCAATTCTCACATATCCATCTTTATAATATTGTTTTACTGTCACAGACTTGTCTTTTCCTGTATAAGTTAATGCATTATTGATTAAATTATAAACTACTTGAGATATCTTCATTTCATCAGCCTTTATATATGTATCTTCATCATAAATAAAGCTAATATTATACCCTTTTTGTTCAGTGAATTTTCCATATCTATTTATCATGTTTCTAATACTTTCTGTTAAATTGAACTCTGATAATTCTATCTCTTGAGTACCAGATTCAAACTTAGAAATATCTAATATATCATTTACAAGGCTGGTTAATCTTTTTGCTTCATCAATTATTATCTGAATATTCTCTGGGCTATTCTCTCCTGGAAGATCACGCATAACTTCACTATATCCTGTGATTAAAGTCAATGGAGTTCTTAAATCATGAGATATATTCGCTATCAATTCTTTTCTCAAACCATCAACCTTAGATAATTCATTTGCTGCATAGTTTAAGGTGCTGTTAAGTTCAGTAATTTCTTTGTATCCAGTTCCCTCAAACTTAGTATCGTATTTACCCTTCGCCAATTCTTTAGCTGAATCATTTATTTTAACTATAGGATTTGAAATCTTTTTAGATATAAATACAGCTAAAGCAATTGAAAGCATCATAAAAATTACAGTAATAAATATTAATTGGGTTCTTAAAGTTTCTACAGTTGCATCTAGTGGAGTTATAGTAGAATGCACTAAAATCATAACTTTAGCTCCATCCTTTTTAGAAACAATGTCTACATATAGCATACTCTCCATTTTCTTTCTATTATCTGGTGGTCTATTATTATCTTGAAAATTCATATCATCCATAGGCTTCTTAAAATTTATTTTAAAACTTTCTTCCGAAAATGTTTGCAAACTTGTTCCACCATTTTTTTCTGCTTTGCTATAGTATGCTCCAATCTCCTCGTTTGATAACCTATCAATAATTGAATTAGGACCAACTCCTATTGAATCTAAACTCACACCATTTTTATCAGTTATCTTTATGCTTATGTCATTTTGTCTTGATAAACTTAGCATAATATTTGAAAGATCACTACTATCTATATTTTCAGCAACAGTCTCTGCACAACTTTTTATTTTAGAACTCTTTATAGTCTTATAGAAATCATCTAAAAATACAGTTTGAAAAAACCATAAAAAGACTATCATTACTCCAGTAAATATAGATAAATAGGCAAATATATTCCACTTTATACTTATTTTATCTCGCTTCAAATCTATACCCCACCCCTCGAAGTGTTACTATGTATCCACTATAATCTCCAAGGCTTTTTCTAAGAAGTTTTATATGAGTATCAAGTGTACGGTCATCACCATAAAAATCATACCCCCACACAGAATTTATAATTTTTTCTCTTGTTAAGGCTATTCCTTTATTCTTTACAAGATAGAAAAACAAATCATATTCTTTTGGAGACATATCTACAACTTCTCCATCCACATATACAATCCTTCCTGTAAAATCAACTTTTACTCCTTCAAATTCTACTATATCTTTTCCATCTTCATTATTGCCAGTATTACTGCTACGTTTAATTATTGCATTTATTCTCATCATCAATTCTTTGGGAGAAAAAGGTTTCACAACATAGTCATCTATTCCTAGTTCAAATCCATGTAATTTATCATACTCTTCTCCTCTAGCTGAAAGCATAATCACAGGAGTATTGCTACTTTTTCTTATCTCCTTACATGCAGAGAATCCATCCATTTCTGGCATCATTATGTCTAATACTATGATATCAAAATCTTTTTCTCTACATATCTCTATAGCCTCCATTCCATCTGAAGCCTCAATAACTTCATATCCCTCAAAAACTGCATACTTCTTAATTAATTTTCTTATGTTCTCTTCATCATCTACTACAAGAATATTATACATTTTCTTCACCACCAAAAATAAACTCTGTCTATACAAAGATAATATAACACTAATGTGATGAATTCGTGAAGTTTATTTGATTTTTTTGTTTGAATAAAAAGTTACAGATATCAAATACTAAAGTTATTATTTACATAAGGAGGACACTTTTCTAATGAATTTAAAAGATAGTAAAACAAAAGTAAACTTAATGAAAGCTTTCGCTGGAGAAAGTCAAGCTAGAAATAGATATACTTTTGCTGCTGAGGCAGCAAAAAAAGAGAATCTTCAACTTATCGAGCAAATTTTCACCTATACAGCTAATCAAGAATTAGCTCATGCCAACGTATTTTACAAACACTTAAAGGAATTCTCTGGGCAACAAATAACTATAAATTCTTCTGATTATCCTGTAAATATTTATGATTCAACTTTAGAAAATTTGAAAGCTGCTCAACATAATGAATTTGAAGAATACGATGTAGTTTATAAGGACTTTGCTAAAATAGCTGAAGAAGAAGGATTCCCTGCAATAGCTTCACACTTCAGTAAAATTGCAAGCATTGAAAAGGTTCATTCAGATAGATTTGATAAGTATTTAAAATATCTTGAATCTGGCTCTCTATTTAAGAAAAGTCAGGATACCACTTGGTTCTGCCTAAACTGCGGATTTATTTATCAAGGAACAGAAGCACCAAAGGCTTGTCCTGTATGTGAACATCCACAAGGCTATTTCATTTTAGTAGATGAATCCCCTTTTAAGTAATAATTTATTTCCAAACACACGGTATAAAAATAGAAGTGTTGAAAACACTTAATTTTCAACACTTCTATTTAAATTAACTTTCAGTTGTTTGACTATTGCCTCTACGTTTTTCATTAATTATTGCTAACACTCCTGGAACAAGTGAGAAAAGAATAATTACTATTACAACATAAGAGAAATTATTTTTAACTAAAGGTAAATTTCCAAACAAGAATCCGCCACCTAAAAATAAGGTTACCCATAAAAATCCACCTAATAAGTTATATGTAATGAATTTTGAATAATGCATTTTCCCTATTCCTGCAACAAATGGTACAAAAGTTCTTATTATAGGAATAAATCTTCCTACCACTATTGTCATTGAACCATGTCTGTCATAAAAGCCTTGAGCCTTTGCTACATGTTCCTTATTAAGAAGTTTGGTGTTTTCTTTTTGCAACATTTTGGTTCCTAATGTTTTACCTATATGATAATTTGAAGTGTCCCCTAATACTGCAGCTAAATAAGTAACAACTAATAAAATTGCAATATTAAATGAACCTCCTACTGCTAATGCTCCTGCTGCAAATAGCATTGAATCTCCTGGTAAAAAAGGTGTAAAAACCAACCCTGTCTCACAAAATATAATTAAAAACAAAATACCATAAGTTAGTATTCCATAATCTTGAACTATTATATTCAGGTATTTATCAATGTGCATTAATACATTAAAAAAGTGTTCTATAAACGCCATTATCTTATCTCCTTTTCTTTATTTAAAATATTATTATAAACATTTTAATATAATATCAAAATACTTATATAAATTATATTGATTTCTTATTTAGTCATAGTATAATCTAAAAAATGCTAAAAGACAACGAACATTTTGTAAATATTATTTATTTCCATACATCTTAATGTTCACTATCTCACCTTGAGTACCAATTCTAATAGGTGGTCCCCAAGTGCCATATCCAGATGTCACCACAAGATTAAAGTCATTCTTTTTTAGATACCCATATGGGTCTTCAAATACTTTCTTTATTATAATATTTCCCGGGAAAATCTGACCATTATGAGTATGCCCTGATAGTTGCAAATCCACCTTTTCATTTTCAGCAGATTTTAAATCTTCAGGCTTATGATTTAAAACTATAATAGGTAAATTTCTATCAATATTCCTTAATAATATATCTAATGACTTTATCTTTTCATTTGTTCTTGATTCACTTGCAGTATCTTTTCTGCCAACAACATAAAACTGATTATTCACCTTTACTACTTCATCTTGTAGAACAGTAATATTAGCTTTTTTATAATACTCTATAGACTCATCAAAGTTTTGAAAATACTCATGGTTTCCTGTAATAGCATAAACTCCATATTTTGAATTTATTTTCTTACAAGCTTGAGAATAATATTCTTTTAGTGCAGTAGTACTACTTTCATCAAATACATCTCCTGCAAAGAAAACTACTTCTGGCTGAAGCTTATTTATAGAGTCAACCATTTTGTCGATTCCTCGCTCTCTTACACCTATGCCGATATGCACATCTGAAACAAGAACTATATTTAAAGATTGCTTATTACCTATAGCTTTGTTTATATTAATCTTATACTCTGTAGTTTTTGGATTAAGAGCTACAACAAAACCACTGCAAACTATAATCGCAGTAATTATTAACACTATTAACCCATTACCATATATACTCCTAATCTTTTGCTTATACTTTTCATTGAGTTTTATAATCTTAAATACTACTCTGAATAAATCACTTATTAAAAAACCTAATAGAAGATATATAAACAATGACAAGGTTATAGCTCCAACAAAAGAAAAAATTACTGAAACTATATTATTTACTGTTAATATACTCGATACCAACCTACTTATGATGTACGCAAAGGCCATTATCCAAAAAACAGCCCAATAGATTTTTAAATTTATCTTTCTATGTTGAAAAATTTTCTTTATGTTCCGTCCAACATAATACCACATAGCAATATATATAAAAATTATTATCAAACTCATAATTACAACCATAAAATTCACATTTTAACCTCCATTCTAATTTTCCTTAAAACAAAATTATTGATAACTTTTTGGGCAATGCTCTATAATATGATATAATCTCATATGTAAGAATTACTTATAGATTATTAATTTATTTTGTATTTAAATTATAATATATGCTTTATTGTAAACTAAATTTGGCCAATACTTGTTATCCTATAAATTATAACAAACATTCGGCTATTGTTAAAATATATTTAACTTAATAATTCTTAAATATATATAAAATTAATAATAAACAGAAAGGATTTTAACATTGAAAAAATATATATTCATTTCTATAGGTGGGGCTTTAGGTGCCATTTCTAGATATCTAATTAAAAACATTGAAATAACAAATAATAATTTTCCTATAAACACATTGATTATAAATATTACTGGTAGCTTTTTATTAGCCTTTATTTTGACTATTGCCTTTAAATATTGGAACTTTAATTCAAACATTCGATTAGGTATCGCTACCGGATTCCTAGGCGCATACACAACTTTTTCTACAATGTGCAAGGAAACGTCTAATCTTTTTATTAAAAACATGTATTCAATAGCATTATGCTACATAAGTCTTTCAATTATTTTAGGACTTTTATTTGCATATTTAGGATCAATTTTGGCACATAAAATTGGTGCTAAACTAGTTCATCTTAATAGCATTGCTAAGGAGGAATAATATAAATGAACTACATTTTATTAGCTATAGGCGGAGCCTTAGGAAGTGTTACTAGATTTAAAATTGGTGAAATAATCGGAAATAAAAATAATAATGGATTTCCTCTAGGAACATTTATCATAAATATTACAGGAGCTTTTCTTTTAGGAATAGTAAGTTCATATGTATCAAATAAACAAATACTATTACTGTTGGCTGATGGATTTCTTGGAGCTTACACAACATTCTCAACCTTTATGTATGAAGGCTTTACTTTATTTGAAAATAAGAAGACTCTAAATGCTATTACATATATCATATTTTCACTCATATTAGGTGTTACCGGATATTTCCTTGGTCTAGAACTTATTTCAATTATATCCTAATATACAAAAAACAAACTCATAATAGCTTAGTTATGAGTTTGTTTTTATAAATATACAATCTAAATTCAAATTTTTTATAGTAAAAACTAGATTTTTAGTTCTATCCTAAATTTTAAAATCACTTATTAATTCATTTAATTTTTGCGCTAATCTTACTTGATTTTCAGCAGTAGCTACCACTTCTGACATACCGGCATTAGTTTCTGATATACTCTGCAATATATTTGTTGAATATTGTGTTGATTCTATTGAATTAGATGCCATAAGTTGAACCATAGAATCCACTTCTTGTATAGTGGCTGTTAGTTGCTCTGACATGGCTGCTATCTCTTCTGATATTTTACTGATTTCTTCAGCATTCCCATAATAATATTCCCCTGAACTCATAAAGTTATTAAATTGATCAATTACATCATTGTTTATAAAATTAAGTACTTCATTACTATTTGAAGATAATTTTTTGAATGATTCTTGAACCTTCTTTACACTTTCCTGAATTGTAGCAGCTGAACTTGAAGATTGTTCTGCAAGTTTTCTAACTTCTTCTGAAACAACTGCAAAACCTCGTCCCTGTTCTCCTGCTCTAGCTGCTTCTATTGCCGCATTTAGTGCTAATAGATTGGTTTGTTCAGCTATTGCTGAAATTGTATCTACCATAGAAGAAATTTCTTCAACCACTGTTCCCTCATTAATGGCTGATAATATCTTCTCTTCTTTCTGAGAGTATATTTGTTTTGTGGTATTTAATGCATTTGTACTTTCATCCTTTAACTCTGAAGACTTCTCTTTAAACTTCATTGATATACCACTGCCATCTGTAGATTTCGTTGATAATTGTGTTATACTTAGATTTATTTCATGCATTGAATCATTTACTTGTTTTGCTGATTCACTTGATTCATTCATTTTATTAACAATCTTTTTAGTTTCATTATTAATATCAGTAACTCTATTAGTAATTTCTTGGGTAGCTGCTGATAACTCTTCTGTTGAAGCAGTTAATTCCATAGTTTGATTGCTTATATTTTCAATCAACTGCTTAACATTTTTCTGAGCATTATTTAATGCTTTTGCGGTTACTCCAAATTCATTTTTACTTTTGATTTCTATATCTGTTGAAAAATCATATTCAGCCAACCTTTTTGCTAAATCTTTAATTTTCACTAATGGCTTCGTGATTGATGCTGAAACTATAATTGCTATTACTATCGCTGCCAATATCAATGCTACAATACATACTGAAAATATAATAATTTTTTCATTTAATTTTTTGTTCAATTCATTAGTTTTAGCTGCTACAGCCTTATCAATATCATCCACATAATTGCCAGTACTTATAATCCAATTATAAGGTTTAAACAACAATGAATATGCTCTTTTAGGAGATACTTCTTTAGCATTCGGCTTTGCATAATAAAAGTCAGTAAACCCGCCCCCTTCTTTTGTTGCCACGGCAATTATATTTTGAATCAACTTATTTCCCTTTTTATCAGTTTCATTTATTCTATTGACTCCTTCTTTATCAGGAGTTATAGGATGGGCTATTAAATTTGCATTAACATCATCTATCCAAAAATACCCTTGAGCATTATATCTCAATGTTTTTACTAGATATTTTGCTTCTTCCTTAGCTACTGACTCTGTTATTTTCCCATCTACTTGCCTCTGATAAATTCCATTTAACATCATGTCTACGTTTTCAACTTGATACTTAATATTATTATCATAATTAGTGCGAAGCATCTTTTCATAATCTTTAATCCATATAGAATTTGTATTGTAGCTATTTACTACTGAAATCAAACCAATTAACAATGCTACAATTCCTGCGATTAGAACATTCATTAAAATAATTGTGCTTTTTAATTTTTTCATATTACATACCCTCTTTCTATATGTAAATATTATCGAAATTTTCAGACAATTATTTATACCTTCGCACTTTTTTACAAAATTCGTATTTTTAATCCTTTAAAGCTTATTATTTTAAAATATTTTTATTATTTAAATCATTTTTTTTACAATTTCTTATCTTTTATACTAAGTTGACTGTTTTGTGTAAGCTCTAAATATATAAAATTTTTCAGTTGCTTTCTCCTTTATCTAATTCAGATGTGCAATGTGGACATCTGGTTGCTTTAATAGGTATCTCAGTATAGCAATACTTACAATTCTTTTTATCTATTACTTTCTCTTCTTTTTTTCTACTAAAGCGATTTATTTGCTTAATAACGATAAAAATAGAAAATGCAACTATTATGAAATCTATTATGTTATTTATGAACAGACCATAATTTAAAGTGCCAACTCCTGCCTTCTTTGCCTCATCTATTGTTCTATAATTGCCTCTACCTAAAGCAACAAATAAATTAGAAAAATCAACTTTTCCTAACAATAATCCAACTATAGGCATAATAATATCATTAACTAAAGATGATACTATTTTACCAAAAGCTCCTCCTATAATTACACCAACAGCTAAGTCTACTATATTGCCTTTCATAGCAAATTCTTTGAATTCTTTAATCATTTGGTACCCTCCACAACTCTACTATACTAAAAATGCATAACACTCATTTCTAGAATGCTATGCATTTCAACCAACATTTTATTCTTTCCATATATCTTGAACTAATTCATATATTTTTCCTAAAGCCTCATCTATAGCTTTTTTCTTTTCCTCTTCAGTAAATCCAGTTCCATCAACTAGTAACTCTTCAAATTTCTTTATTCCTATGGTTTTCATAATATCATGAACATAGTTTATACCTCTGTTCAATACCATTCTTAACATCCATGGTATTGAACCTCCTGAAGATTGAATATATACCATACCTCTATACTTATCCTTTAACAAGCCCTCCAATTTATCTTCAGTAATTGCAACTGTCTTTCCATCCATTACAACACAATCTATGTATTCCTTTAATGGAGCCGGAAAAGAAAGACTCCACATTGGTGCTGCAATCACATAAATATCAGCCTCTTTAAATTGATCTACAAGCTTAATCATTTTATGAACTTCTTTTTGACTTTCAATATCAAGTTTATTTATGTCTTCCTCCTTAATCATACAGTTCCTTTTCTCAAAATACTGATACTCTAATCTAGGAATATGACATTTATAAAGATCTAATTCTTCTAAAGTAAAGTCTTGATGTTTCTGTAAAAACTTATTAACAAATGCTCTTCCTACAGTCTTACTGGCTGAAAGTTCTTCTGGCTTTGAATTTACTGTTATATATAATAACTTTTTCACAATCTTCACCTTCTATATTTTTTTCTTTAGTTATTTTATCCTTGTAATTAAATTTTATTAAATTATATTTTAGATAAAAATAATAAGCTCGTAAAACCTAATTTACGAACTTATTATTATAATCTATATTCTATTTTTTTATTTATTAAGCTGCTTCTTCTTCTTTTCTATTTTTTCTATATGAAACAGTAAGAGCACAACCTAACATTAATACAATTATACCAAATCCAACTACTGTAGTTGTCTCAACTTCTGAACCTGTCTTTGGAAGAGAACCTGAATTCTTATTATTTTGAGCTGCATTTGAATTTGTAGTTGTAGCATTATTAGTCTTATTTCCATTTGTGTTTGTATTATTACTTGGTTTATTATTGTTATTATTGTTATTGTTATTATTGTTATTGTTGTTATCTGCTGGAGCTGCTCCATTAATTAATGGATCTGAGTAATTTACAACTAAGTGTTTACCATTTAAAGCTTCAAGTGAATTTGCAAGAGTATCTCTTATTGGAACTCCTGTATCAACTACATTTTGTGCTGCTGAGAAATCGTAGTTATCTCCACCAGTAGCCATAAAATCATTAGTTACTACTGAGTAAATTCCATTCATATCTATTTTAGTTCCATTATCTAAATACATTGCTGTGATTCTATCACCTTGTGGTCTTGTAGCATCATAATATACTTTTAATCCTGAAACTTGTACCCAGCCTATTTTTGAGTTTGCTATTCCATTTTCTATAACTTTCTTTAAATCTGATCCCTTAAGATTCATCTTAACTAATGTATTATCAAAAGGCATTACTTGATATAAAGTTCCCATAGTAATTTTTCCAGCTGGAATTGGACATCTAATTCCTCCACCATTTGTTATAGCAATTTGTGTTCCTGCTGCATTTCTCATAACATCACATACCCATTTACCAAGCACTGATGTGCCTTTATATCCAAATGCATCATAAGTTAAATCTGTATCTGTTGTACCTTCAACTTTATCCAATATTGGTCCAACTTGAGTCTTATAAGCGTTGAAAGTATCCTCAGCAACTTTATCATTTGATAAAGTTGTTGCTCTAGCATATAGTTTATCTATATTTGGAGTAATCTTAATTATTTTTCCTGTAGCATTATCTAATTCTATTGATAAATCTGCTAAATCTCTGCCATTATAATATCCTTGAACAACTGGCTTATTATTAACTGTACCACATACTGGTTTATGAGTATGTGCAGAAATTACTGCATCTATGCTGTCTACATTACATAAACCTGAATCTACAACTTCTCCTGTAATGTTTCCAGTAGTCTCATCTTGAGCTGATCCCATATGAGTTAATGCTATAACCACATCTGCTTTTCCTTCAGGTAATGTTCCTGATTTTAATTTGTCTGCCCATTCTTTTGCTGCTTTTGCTGGATCTCTGAATTCTAAATCTGCAACATTTTCTGGTTTTGTTGTAAATGCAGTATCTGGAGTTGAAAGTCCAACAAAACCTACTTTAACACCATCAACTGTAACAATCTTATATGGTTTTGCAAAATCAGCTGGTTTTCCAGTAGTTTTGCTATATATATTTGAGGCTAAGAAATCAAAATTTCCATCTTGTGCCCATTTGCTTATCCATTGTGTTCCCCAGTCAAATTCATGATTACCAACTGCAGAAGCTACTACTCCAACTTCTTTCATCATTGCTGAAACTGGTGCTCCATGAGTAAGGTTTGACATAGCACTTCCTTGATAGCTATCTCCTCCTGAAACTACTACTGTATCAGGATTAGCTTCCTTATATTCTTTTATTGCTTGAGTTAATTTTACCATTCCTATATTCTTTCCTTGAGCTTCAACTGAACCATGGAAATCATTGAATGAAACTACATCAATAACTTTGTTACCATTTGGATTCATTGCCTTCTTAACATCATCCCAAGTTACTGACTTTGAGTTATTAGAAGTTTGTTCTCCTGCAACTCCTGCTAAACTTATTGATCCATTATTTATATATTTAACTGCTAAATCTCTTTCATGAGAGTTCCAGTTGTTTCCTGTAACACTCCAGTTATTATCGCATTCAGGAGTTATAACTCCACCCTTAACTTCTTGAATATATCTTCCAATTAAGTCTCTGATTCTTCCATCGCCTAATCCTTGAGTTTGTTCTGATTTGCCAACAAGTGTTGGAAGTGATTCACCATCTCCAAAAATTGGACCAGCTGATAAAAGTTGAGTTCCTGCTCTATAATTATTTATTGACATATATAGAACATCTGCATCTTTAATAGGTGTACCATCCATCTTTGTTAAATCAACTATTCTACTTCCTGTATCTTTTGATATATCTACTTTATATTTTACTCCTGAGAACATATCATAGTTATATCCTGGTATAGATTTATTGAATGAAACAGTTAAATCTCCTGGATTATATTTATTATAATATGAAGCTGACCATTCCATATACTTCTTAAGCTGACTACCAGTAACCTTTAATACATATAATGTATTATCAAATTTATATATGTCAGCTGTTCCACACTTCTTGATGTCTCCTGCTTTTATATTTGCACCATCTTTAAATGCTGCTGCTGCTGAAACATCAATTTTATGATTAGCTATCTTTTCTCCATAGTACATTTGTACTTTGTTAATTAAATCTATCATAGCTGTTGGTTGAAGTTTAGCTTGTTCAATACCTGTTATTTCATTAGCAGGAACTAAATCTCCACCCTTTAAAGTTCCTATTACTGTATTAGCATCATTTATAGCTTTTTCACTATAACTTGCTAATTTTGCAGCAAGAGTTGGATCCACTTCTACTGTAGCGCCACCTTTAGGAGACATTTTATAAAGTGTAGCGCTTACATCTGTAGCTTTATTTGATATTTCATATTTTCCTTGAGAATTCTTTGTAAGCGTAAAGTTTAATTGACCAAGATCTTGTCCACCTTTACCTGCTTCTACTATAACTGTACCATTAGTTTTAGCTGCATTAAACTCTTCAATTGTTCCTGTTGAAGTCGTTCCATCCATTGCAGTAACAGTTACTGTATTCTTAGCTTTATTGTAAGAATATACTTTATGATTATAGAAATAATCTCCTGCTATTTCATTATGAAAATGTGCTGCTACAAAAGCATTGATTTCAGGACATTGATCTAATATATCCATTGCACCTGAACCTGAAGCATTGTATTCTTCATTTTCTCCCATATGATCAACTGCTACTATTAAATCTACATTTTGTTTCTTAAGTTCTGCTACTGCAGACTTAGTTTCATCTATTGGATTTGTAACCTTATATCCTTGTAAATTAGGACCATCCCATCTAGTAATGTTAGGTGTTGTCATTCCTATTAGTCCAACTTTAACTCCACCTTTGTTTATAACTGTATATGGTTTCGCAAGTCTTGAACCATCTGGATTATAAATATTACCACCTAGTACTGTTCCTTTAAATTGACCAATAACCTTCTTTAAAGTTGGTATTCCATAATTAAATTCGTGATTTCCTAAAGTTAATGTATCATAACCCATTTCATTCATTGCTAACATCATTGGGTTAGTTGAACCATCTAAAAATAGAGATTCTGAATTATCTTGTATAATATCCCCCGCATCTACAAGAATTGTGTTAGGATTCTTAGCTCTCAACTGTTTAACTACTGTTGCTACTTGCGCTAAACTGCCCTTTGTATCAGGAGCATTTATAGCATAGTCATAAGGTAAAAATCTACCGTGTGTATCAGTAGTAGTTAAGACTTGTAAATCTACCTTATTACTATCACTTCCTGTTATTTCAGCTTTTGCTGATACTGGCGTAAGTAGACTGACTGTCATTGCTGAAGCTACCAACAATGATAAAAATTGTTTCTTTTTAAAAGATTTTAACATAATGCGCCTCCCCTTGTGATTATGATAATTTTTATAAAATCATCCTTACTTTAGGTATTATATTATAATAATTCTGGTAAAACAATGAATTAAGTGAAATTTTATCTATAAAAAAACAATTCTTAACAGAATTTTAACATTTGTAACATTATTTAATGTTTTAATACATAAAAAGCAGAATATTCCTATAAATTATCCTGCTTTTTAAATCATATTATTAATTTAATTAATATAATAGCCAAAAAATAAATATCAGTACATTTTATTCCTATTTTACAATATTGCTAGAATTACAAAATTAATAATAAACAATCCTGTACAAACCCATAAAATAGGATGTATTTCTTTAGCCTTTCCTTTACATATCTTTGTAACACAATAGAATATAAAACCTGCTGCTATTCCATAAGATATACTATAGCAGAATCCCATGAATACTGATGCAAAGAATGCTGGAATTGCTTCTTCTAAATCACTCCAGTTAATTTCTTTGAATGAAGATAACATCATTACACCAACTACAATTAATGCTGGTGCAGTTGCTTGTGCTGGAACAACACCTATTACTGGTGCTAAGAAAACACTTGCAATAAATAGAACTGCTGTAACAACTGCTGTTAATCCAGTACGTCCACCTGCTCCGATACCAGCGGCACTTTCTACATATGTTGTAGTATTTGAAGTACCAAAAAGAGCACCTATTGATGTTGCAATTGAATCTGCAAATAAAGCCTTGTCCATTTTGGATTTAAATCCTGATCCACTTTCAAGAGCTTTTTGATCTTCTTCACTGAAAATACCAGTACGACGACCTGTTCCTATGAAAGTTCCAATTGTATCAAATGTATCTGATAAACTAAATGCGAAAATAGTAATTAAAACTAAAGGAATATTAGCACCACTACTAAATAAAGATAAAAGTCCTTTATCACCGAAAGCAACTCCAAACGTTTGTCCTAATTGACTAAATGATTCCCCTATACCTGTGCTTGTACCAATTGCTGATAAATCAACAACTCCCATTGGTATCCCTATAATTGTAGTAAGAGCTATGCCTATAATTATTGCTCCTCTAATATTAAGAATTAAAAGAACTACTACAATTAGAAGTCCTATTAAAGCTAAAAGCACTCCTGGCTTATTAAAGGCTACAAGCGCTGGAACTGCACTACTGTTAGCAATAACAGTACCACTCTTCTCCAATAAATATGTGTTTGGATCTGAAGTAAAGTTAATTAATCCAGCATTCTTAATACCAATATAGGCTATAAATACACCAATACCACCACCAATAGCATGTTGTATACTTTCTGGTATCGCTTTTATAATTAATTTACGAACTTTTGTTACTGTTATAGTTATATTAATTAAACCACAAAGAAATACCATAGCTAAAGCTTGTTGCCATTTAAAACCCAATGAACCACATACAGTAAATGTAAAGAAAGCATTTAATCCCATACCTGGTGCTTGAGCATAAGGAACATTTGCAAAAAGTCCCATAACCAATGTACCTATAGCTGAAGCGATAATTGTAGCTAAAAATACTGCCCCCTTAGGCATTGGATTATCAGGTGTACCTGCTAATGACAACATTGATGGATTAACAAAAATAATGTAGGCCATTGCAAAGAAGGTAGTAACACCAGCCATAACTTCCGTAGAAAAGGTAGTATTATTCTCCTTTAACTTAAAAAACTTTTCCATTTATAAAACTCCCCTTTATAAATATATTAATTTTAATATAAAACATCACTATGGTTTCAAAAACACGAACATTATTTTAAAAAACCGCTTTACCAAATGATTATATCACGTGAATTTATTTCAAGGAACACATATTAAAAACTTTGTTATTTTATCAAAATTCGCACCAATTATTTAATCATTATTCGTATATATACATATATTATTATACTTTTTATAATAAATCGTTCACCTTGGGTTCTTTTATTCTTCAAACATGAATTATTTTTTTGCTTTCATTCTCTGTAATTAGTTTTGTATTATTCGTGTTATTAGATGTAATCATTATATAACTAGATTTTACTCAAATAAATAATTTCATTATTAAAACCTCTTTAATTGAGTTCTCAAATTGCTTACAGACTATTTTGTAACATAACAAACTCCATAAACATATAATATTTATGGTATATATTATTTTAGGAAGCGATAGTTTGAGTAAATTGAATCCTCAAAAACTTACGACTACATTCGGAACTGGTGTAACTTACTCTGAACCAATTATCCCACGACGTTATACTCTTACACACTCAGATGTCACTGCAGAACTTTTTCTAAACATTGCTCTCAAGTTTGCTTATGATAAAATAACTACAATGAGAGATGAAGTCCTTGGTGAATGGCTTAATACTGATAATAAATATACCTATCACGTATATTTATATGTGGATGGACAATTTGGTCCAGCTACTGCCGCTATAAGAAACGAAATATTTAGACGTGAATTACCACTAGCTTTAGAAGCAATTAGATATGGGGATAAACTTTTTTTTAGTGCCCATCCAGAATTAGATAATGCATTTATAATTGTGCATTTTAACTCACTCAGCCCACGTTACAACAAAAAGGAAAATTGGGGAACCTTTTCTCAATACAATGTACCTAACAAATAAATATTGCGATTTAGCTTATAAAAAATGAGACAGCTTCCGCTGCCTCATTTTAATTTCACTTTATTATACTATAATCTATAATCTTATTCTTTGTGACATTTAATCTTAGATGGACAACTATCACAGCCACAACTACAGAACTTTCCTTTCTTCATATCCTTATATTTTTTATATACAACATAACCTGCATATGCAATTATAGCAGCTCCAATAATAATCTCTATCATATACTCGTCCTCCTCCAAATAATAAAAATTAGGTTACTTAAATAATTAATGATCCAATTTGATATATAATTGTAGCTATTGCCCACGCAACGGCTAATTGGAACAAAATTATGAAGCCTGTTAATTTCCATGATTTTGTTTCTTTCTTAATTGTGGCAACTGCAGCCATACAAGGTGTATACAACAAGCAGAATACCATAAGTGCATAAGCGTTAAGTGGTCCAAAGCCATATTGCCCAAGAGCAGTTGCTAAGCCTGTCATACCAACTGCTGAATTTATGTTACTTATTGAGAACAATACACTAAAACTTGAAACAACTACTTCTTTTGCTGCCAAGCCTGATATAAGTGCCACAACAATCTGCCACATTCCAAGTCCAGCTGGTTTTAAAACCGGTACTAAAACTTTTCCAATGTTTGCGCCAAAACTTTTTGATATATCATTTGTCATTCCATTAGTACTGAAATTTAATAAGAACCATAATACAATTGAGGCTACAAATATAGTTGTTCCGGCTTTTGATAAATAATCTTTTACCTTTTCCCAAACATAAATTGCTATAGTTCTTGCATTAGGTGACTTATATTCTGGTAACTCAATTAATAATGTGTTAGTTTCCTTTTTTGCGCCTAGCTTACTCATAATAACAGCTATAGAAATTGCAACAACTAAGCCAATAACATACATTGAAAATGCAACTATCATTGCATAATTAGGAAAAAATATTTCTGAAAACAGTACGTATATAGGCAACCTTGCACTACACGACATAAATGGAGTTATAAGAATTGTTTTAAATCTATCTCTTTGGTTTTCTAGTGTACGAGAGGCCATAATAGCCGGCACAGTACAACCAAAGCCTAATATCATTGGTATGAATGCTCTACCTGATAACCCCATCTTGCCCATTAGTCCATCCATAACATAGGCTACTCTCGCCATATATCCACTATCTTCCAAGAATCCTAAAGCAAGAAACAGTATAAATATATTAGGCAAAAATGTAAGTATTCCACCAACTCCTGCTATAATACCATCTACAATTAATGAAGTAAGCATAGGGCTTATATGTGCACTTTGCAGAAAAGTAAGTGTCCAACTTGAAAATGCATCAAGTCCTATTTGAAAACCACCCTTTAGAAAATCTCCTACAGTAAATGTTAAAAAGAATACTAATGCCATTATTGCTAAAAATATCGGCATACCTAGATATCTATTAGTCAAAAAATTATCTACTTTATCTGTTGTTTCTGCCTTCTCACTTTTATTAACTAAAACTTCAGCTATTACTTCTTCTATAAAGTCATACTTTTGATTTATAATATCAGTTTCATAATTTTTATCTATAATATCAGATAAATCTATCGGATGCTTTTCTTGTATTTCTGTATCATGTTCAAGCAATTTAATTGCATGCCATCTCACATTTTGAATTTGTGGATATTCTTTTTCTAATCTTTCTGAAATCAAATCAATTTTATCTTCAATTTCATCACTATAAACAACTACACAATCTTCATGATGATTATGTTTATGTTTGCTTTGGGTTATATTATTATGATAATGTTCTAGATTATCAAGCTTCTTGCCTTTATGATGAGATGCTGCATGCATAAGAACTTCTAAGCCAGTTTTCTTTCTAGCTGATACAGGTATAACTGGTATTCCAAGCATTTCTGGAAGCCTGTGCAAATCTATCTCCATGCCTCTTTCTTCAACTATATCCATCATATTTAATGCAAGTATAACAGGTTTACCAAGTTCTATAAGTTGCAGTGTTAGATATAAGTTACGTTCTAATGACGATGCATCAGCAACATCAATAACTATATCTACCTCATCTCCCAATATGTATTGCCTTGATACTTTTTCCTCCATTGAGTAACAAGTCAAACTGTATATACCTGGCAAATCCACAAGTTTGAAAACTTGATCCTTATATTTCATAGAACCTTCTTTTTTCTCAACACTAACTCCTGGCCAATTTGCAACTTTTAGATTTGCCCCTGTATATGCATTAAACAAAGTTGTTTTTCCACAGTTAGGATTTCCTATAAATCCTATGTTCAATCCTTCTTTCATTTACTTCCCCCCTACTACAATATTAAAACTTTAATTATATAAATATCAAAAACTTTAATTTCTTGTATACACTAAATACTATTTAAGCATTACTTTATAATATTTAGTTCTTGTCCTAATTCAGCACAAAAATACCTTCTGCGATTTTCTTACCTACTGCAAGTCTTGTCCCTCTTACTTTAAAAATAACTGAACCATTCTTTTTATTATTTAAGACCTTTATTTTAGTTCCACTAATTAATCCTAATGCTTGCAATCTCCTCTGAACATTTTCTTCAACTTCAATATTTTTCACTATATACTCCTTGTTAATAACTCCTTGAAGTAAATTCATAATTTCACCTTCTTACAACTTTATATTCTTATTATAAACTAAATAATACTTCTTTTCAAGAGTAATTGAAAGTCATTATCATTTATTTGATCTATACCCAGTTTTAATTTCATTTACAAAAAGAAAAACTCTGCAAACTGCAGAGTCTTTAATAAATTTATTCTATAACCAAACCATCCATATCTAATTTTTCTACTACAATTGATGTATCTAAACTTCGTTTTGCTTTTGTTGAGGCTAAGCTAGCTGTATTAACTAATTGTTTCACTACCTCAACTATATTATCAAATATTTTGTCTTTCAATTTGCAGGCTGTGATACCAATAGACGCTGTTACTGGAATGTCATTAGGAAATGTATATTCATTTATGTCTTTGTTTAATTTCTCAGCAAATTCCTTACATTGATTTATACCGTATGGAGTTAAAATTGCAAATTCATCTCCTGCGTATCTACACACAAAAACATCAGAATTATAATTATTTTTTACAACTTGTCCTACACCTTTCAAAACTAAATCCCCAAATATATGTCCATATTTTTTATCTATACTACCAAAATTGTTCAAATCTATAAACATTAATGTAACAGACTGCCCACTTTGAATAAAATCATAAGCCTTATGAAATATGTAATCATTTTTATATAATCCAGTCAATAAATCAATATGTTTCCCTATTTCCATCTCTATTCCTGTTCTTGTTACTTGACCTACAATATCATTTTTTTCTTTTACGAAAATCACATCTATTTCACTATTGGAATCATAAATCTCTTTAACCTTCCATATATGTGTATTGGTATCTGTACATATGTATCTATCTGTCATTACATCTGCAATTATTCTATTGGGATGAGCTATGGATAAATCTTTTTGTGTCAAAACACCCACCAATTTGTCATTTTCATAAACTGCTGAACATTCAATATTTTTTTCATAAAAAATGTTCTTTATACGTCGTACACCATCTAATACATCTACTCTATATATTTCTCTATCCACTATTTCTAAAACATTTTTTATCATAAATCTATAGATTTGCTAACATTAATTGCTATATTTACTTGCGCCCTTATAATCATAGTTTCGTTAGCAATTCTTCCTACCTCCCCCATTACTATTGGAATAAGTTTTTCTTTAGGGAGCATATTCAACAAAGATTTTCTTACTACAACTGCTTCAACATATTCATTCTCAATTCTAACTATGTCGTATTGATCTGGAGAAAGTATATCAACCATTCTTCTAGCAGCTTCTGGTCCTATAGGTGCATGCTTTCCTACTATCAATATATCTTGCATTGGAGGCATTTCAAACTCAGAAAACCTCATATTGATTTCTGCTTTTTTAGTTCCTTCTACCCTATTTTCCATAAATACTACACACTTCCTTTATTTATTAATATAATACTATCATAAATCTATCTGCTTTTCTATTACCTACAAAAAATTATACATACATTTAAATATAAACACAATTTTAACAAATAAAAATCTCATATTAGCTTCTGCCAACATGAGATTTCCACTTTAATATTAATTTAAAGATATGTAAACATGTATTTCACAATTATCTATATTCCCCCCACTTTGATACTCTTCAAAATCACAAGAATATTTTCTATCTAATTTCATAGACCATAACTTTGTCCAAAAATCTGCTATTGCTCTTTGCATGTGTCCTTTCACAATAAATTTAGCATACTTTCCTGATGGAATTTTCTTTACTACAATGCCATCCAATATTTGTTCACATTCATTAACTTCACAACAAACTGTTACATCGTATAATCCATTTACATCACTTTCATAATCAGAATACAACCCTATACTACACTGATTTTTCTTATGTTCTATAGCCTTATACATTCCATCTGCAAAAAAGTGTTGCCATAGTCCACCTATTACCTTTGGCATATTTTCATCTTGGTTACTGATCCTAACACATACCCCCATCACTACTTTTTCTTCTAATTCTACTATTTCATACTCCATAATCCATACTCCTCTTCTCATTTTATATAATTAGTATATTTTATATAAAATGACAACAGTATGTCATATTAAGATTTAAATTACTTGATTATAAATATAATTACTATCTAGCTATATCATTTCAAATATTTTTCTAACATCTTTTTATATTTATTCACTAGATTATCCCTAACATACAAAGGTTCAACAACTTTTACATGCTCTTCATACGACATTATACAACCATAAATCCAGTCTCCTTCTGGAACTGTAGCTCTAACAGTAAAACTTCCATCAATATTTTTTTGTATATCCTCTGATCTAAAATCATCGAATACTTTATATCCCATACATTCATCAAATTCTAGTACTAAAGTGACCATTTTGTATTCTATTTGGCTACTTGCATCACTAAAAATATTTTGAGGCACAACCCTATCAAAGTTATCCTCTGTAATAATAAGATTGCTAATGCGAGTAACTTTAAACATTCTATAATCATTTTTTGTCCTACAACAGGCATAAACATACCAGCTCTGCCCTTTAAAAACAAGCTTCAATGGATCTACAATTCTAGCTGACTTTTCACCATAAGATCCATAATAATCAAATTTAACAACTTTCCTCTGAAAAATAGCCTCCTTAAGAAGTTTAAATTTTTCTTTATCACCATCATCACTGCTCCAACTTGAAAAATCAACATCAATCCAACTAGTGTTATTCTTATTAAATAATGTTGCTAACTTATTTAAAGTAGTATTAACATTAGGGACTTCTAGTGCACTCAACCCTTGCAATGCTAGTAATATCTCATTTTGCTCCTTTTCTGAAAGCAATGATTTATTTATAATAAATTCAGGTAAGATACTAATCCCTCCACCTTTCCCTTTATTAGTGTAAATAGGTATACCTGCTATGGTTAAAGATTCAATATCCCTATATATAGTTCTCTGCGAAACCTCAAAATGTTCTGCTAATTCTTTCGCAGTAACTGTTTTCTTATTAAATAATATATATACAATTTCAAATAATCTATTTATCTGCATTTCTACCACCCTAATAAATTATATAATCAATAATATGACAACTATATGTCATATTATTGATTATATATCTAAAATCTATATTTTAGCAATAACTCCTTTACTTGTTAACAAAGTTTTGTTATAATTCGAATAATATTTTTACTGGAGGTGCAAGATATGAAGCTAATAAAACCAAATAAATTAAATCCTGGAGATAAAGTGGCTACTATAAGCCTTGGCTGGGGTGGTGCTGGTGATTCAGACATGCTATGGAGATATGGCATTGGAAAGAAACGACTTCAAGAAGAGTTTGGACTAGAAGTTATTGAAATGCCACATACCCTTAGTGGAAGTAATTATATTTATGAACATCCAGAGAAAAGAGCTGCAGACTTAATGATAGCATTTAAAGACCCTTCAATCAAGGGTATCTTCACTTGTATCGGTGGTTATGAAAGTGTAAGGATGCTCCCTTATATTGATTTCGATGTGATAAAAAATAACCCTAAAGTCTTTATAGGTTACTCTGATAACACTATTACTCATTTTATGTGCTTAAAAGCTGGCATATCTAGTTTTTATGGACCTTCAATCTTAGCCGAATTTGCTGAAAATGTAGAAATGCTTGATTATACAAAATATTGGGTAAGAAAAACTCTATTTAGCACTGAACCTATTGGATCCATTGAGCCAGCTAAAGAATGGGTGAACCAATACTTACCTTGGGAAGAGAGTAACAAACATATAAAAAGAAGCGTCGAAAACAATACTAGCTATGAATTATTACAAGGCAGCGAGAAAGTTCAAGGCCATTTAATAGGCGGTTGCATAGAGGTATTAGAAATGATGAAAGGTACTGAATTATGGCCTGATTTAAAAACTTTCGATGATGCTATCTTATTCTTTGAAACTTCTGAGGATAAACCTGATCCTAATTATTTCGAATATTGGCTAAGGAATTATGGAACCATGGGTATTATACAAAAAGCTAAAGGAATTATCTTTGGTAAACCTTATTTTAATGTTTACTACGAAGACTATAAGAAAGCAATATTAAAAGTAATTAGAGACGAATTAAAATTAACAGATCTTCCTATCCTATGCAACGTAAACTTTGGACATGCTTCTCCAATAATTACGATTCCATATGGTGCACTCGCTGAAATAGATTGTATTAACAAGCAATTTAGCATTTTGGAATCTGGAGTAATATAACTAAAATAACTTCTATGGTAGAATAGGTTTTGAAAGGTATAGAATCAATATTGGCTCTATACCTTTTTCATCTTTATTATTCCTCAAGTCTATACCCACCACTTTACATTGATAATTATTTTCATTTACTCTTCTATTTATTCTATGCTATATTATTTTTATAATATATATAAGTTCTAAGTAACAAGCTAAATATGGAATAGTTCTATATAAACTTACAAACTATATAAAGTGCATAGAATAAAAAATTTATACTAACCATAATACTTTTAACGGAGGAGAATAAAATTTATATGAATTTTAGCAAATTAAACAATAGATACAAAGGAATATTCTTTATAATAATGTCTTCCTTTGGCTTTGCCATGATGTCTGCATTCGTGAAATTATCAGGAGAGTTACCTTCATTTCAAAAGACTTTCTTCAGAAATGCAGTTTCACTAGTTATAGCATTCTTTCTTATAGTAAATCATAAAGGAAGCTTTTTAGGTAAAAAAGAAAATCAGAAAACATTGATTCTTAGATCAACATTTGGAACCTTAGGAATACTATTTAACTTTTACTCAATTGACAAATTAATTTTATCTGATGCAAATATGCTAAATAAGCTTAGCCCATTTTTTGTAATCATCTTCTCATGGATGTTCTTACATGAAAGAATAAATTTAAAACAAATTTTATCAATAATTGTAGCCTTTATTGGTGTTTTATTTATAGTTAAGCCTACTTTTAATTCAGATGTATTTCCATTTGTTATAGGAATTTTAGGGGGCATTACAGCTGCAGCTGCATATACCTGTGTGAGAGCATTAAGCGGAAAGGAAAACCCAGATACAATCGTATTTTATTTTTCACTTTTTTCAAGTGTTGTTACATTTCCATTAATGTTATTTTATTATGAACCTATGCAACTAATTCAGTTAGCCTATTTAATTCTAGCCGGAGTTTTTGCAAGCCTTGGACAGTTTGGTATAACCTTTGCATATAAATACGCACCTGCCAAAGAAATATCTATATTTGACTATAGCAACATAATTTTTTCTGCATTAATTAGTTTATGCTTATTTGGTATTCTACCTGATTATTTAAGCATTATAGGATACGTTGTTATTTTTATCGCTTCATTATATATGTTTTTATTTAATAAAAATTAATCTTTTTATTAACTTCCTTCTATTGATTCGAATTTAAATAATCTAGGATAATATGTATTTTTATTTAGCAAATAGGAAACTTCTATAATATAGTATTATTTTTATACCTATATACTCAGCAAAAACAATATAACTTAGGAGGAAAAAATGAAATCAAAAAAATTAATATTAGCATTAACAATGACTTGTATAATTGGCTTAGGTGTAACAACATATGCAAGTACAGATTCAGTAACTACTAATAATCTTATCATTAGTTGTCACCATCATGGATCTGAACTTAAAAATATTACAGGCATGAACGGTTCTGATTATGGAAAATCAGTATTAAAAAATAAATTAGGTTTATCTGACAAAGAAATCAACGAAGCCATTAAATCTGGTAAATCAATATATGATTTAGCTAAAGAAAAAGGAATGACTAAAGAACAATTTAAAGCAGCACTACTTGAAGAAAAATTCAAAGCCATTGACAAAGCCGTTGCAGATGGTAAAATAACAAAAAGTCAAGGTGATTCACTAAAAGAAACTGTAAAAAATAGTATGAATAGTTGCGACAGAAATTATAGTGAAAATTCTAATAAAAATCAAATAGAAAACAAAAACAACTAATTTTTTTAATAGAAATCATATTTAAAATACTTGGAATAATGTTTGACCATTATCCCAAGTATTTTAAATTATTTTTGAATATTGTTATCCCCATCAATAACCACATCTATCTTTCCTGTTTCAGGATCAATTATTAATCCGTGTACTTTTACATCATCAGGAAACAATGGATGGTCTTTTATCATTCTTACGCTTTCCTTTATTGATTCTTCAACTGATTCAAATCCATGAAGCCAGCCTTCAATGTTAATACCTGCATTTTTTAAGGTTTCTATTGTTTCTTCATTTATTCCTCTACTCACCATAGTATCAACAAGTTTCCTTGTATCCAAATTATTCATTCCACATCCATAGTGCCCAACTACAAAAACATCTTCAGCCTCAAATTCATAAACTGCAACCAGTATGCTTCGCATTACTCCTCCAAAGGGATGAACTACAGAAGCGCCTGCATCTTTTATTATCTTCGCATCTCCATTTTTTATATTCATTGCCCTTGGCAACAATTCTGTTAGCCTTGTATCCATGCATGTCACAATAACCATTCTCTTCTTTGGTATTTTTGTTGTTATATATTCTTCATAATCTTTATTATCTATAAAACTTCTATTATACTCTAGTATTTGTTGCAATTTACTCATCTATCTAATCTCCTTAGTTATGTCTAATTAATTTATATTTACATTTTAAAATCCTACATTTATTTATTATTAATAAAATTATTATATATAACTTTTATTTAAATACAACATAAATAATTTATTCTTTTTCTCATTATATATGCACTTATTAAATAAAAACTTCCTGTATTTCCACTGAAAACATAAATGTTATCTTAGCGTATATCCTTAATAACTCACATATATTCATCGATAACATAATCAAACTAATTTTTATCATTAAGGAGGAAATTCTTTTGAGAATTAATAAACGAATTAATATATTTTTTATATCATTGATTCTTGTTTTCTCAGTAAAAGCTGTTAATGTATTTGCTGCTAGTATAAGTGTTAAAGTTAATAGCTTAAATGTAAACAAGCAATCTGCCAAGGTAGATGAATCAGTTAAAATTAACGCTAGTGCTACAGGGAGTAAAAACTTACTATACAAATTTTCAATATTTGATGGAACTAGATGGTATGTACTTCAAGACTATTCATCAAAAAATAATACTGTTTGGAAACCTTATAGAGCATCTACTTCTAAAATAAAATTAGAAGTAAAAGATAAGTACTCATCTAAAAACTATAATTCTAAACAAATAAATTATCAAGTTTATAGTAATGTAAAAATACAAGCTCTAAGCACAGATGTAAAGGTTTCTCAAGTGATTAGCGCCCCTGTTCAAGTCACTACAATTACTAATTTACCTTCAGGTGTTCTTTATAAATACTCAGTTTTCGATGGACAAGCTTGGAAAACAGTTAGAGATTACACCTATAATAAATCAATGATTTGGAAAGCATTAAAAGCCGGAAAATACATTATAAAAGTAGATGTTAAACAGGCTAATTCTCTAAGAAGTCCTGATACTTCTACTCAAACAAGTATACAAATAGTAGACAAGCCTCAAGTTCAAGATTTATCTTCTGATGTTGCTTCTCCAAGAAAAATAGGCAACACAATAATACTAACTGCTAAATCAACTTTTGGTACATCACCACTATATAGGTATTGGGTAAATTCGGGAACAACTTGGGTTAAAGTTAGAGATTATTCTTCTGATGCAAATTACTCCTGGATTCCTACTGAAGAAGGTCAATACAAAATAAAAGTTGATGTTAAAGATTCTAAATCGCTTAATGATGTAGATGACTCTAAGGAAATATCATTTGGAATACTAAAGTATGGCGTATTAAATTATGTTGATACCAACTTAAGTCTAAGTGGATTTTTAGATAGTGAAATGAATTTAGCAACTAAAGCTCAAACTTGGAGTAATGGTAATTGGATTGATGCTACAAAAGATCAAGTAAGCTACTATTTAAACCCAACTAACTTCATTAATGACTATGGTATAAATCAATTTTTGAAGTTAAATTATGTAGATGGAATATCTGTAGAAGATTTAAATAAAGTTTTAGTTGGAAAAGGAGTCCTTGATGGTCACGGAGCTGATTTCTTAGAAGCGGGAAAGCAATACAATATAAATCCTGTATATTTAGTTGCTCATTCTCTTTTAGAAACTGGCAATGGTACTTCTGCACTTGCTAAAGGTATATCCGTAAAATCTATACATGAAGACTTTGGATACATAAATTCAAAAATTATTACTTTGGACAATCCTGTTACTGTATATAACATGTATGGTGTTGGTGCTTATGACTCCAACCCAGATCTATGGGGTTCTGAAAAAGCCTATAATGAAGGGTGGACTTCTGTATCTAAAGCAATTATAGGTGGAGCTAAGTTTATTTCCAAGGGGTATATAAACAATTTAACACTTAAACAAGATACTTTGTACAAGATGAGATGGGATATAAATACACTATATAGAAGTCCAAGCACACTATATGCACATCAATATGCTACTGATATAGGTTGGGCTTACAAACAATCAGTAATCATGAAAAAAATTATAGGTCAAATGAGTAACTCTATGTTCTACTACGAAATACCTAGATTTAATCTTCCATAGCATATTAAGTGAGAATCTATAGATAAACTAAATAAAATTACAAAATGCCAATTTATCAATAAATTTGATTGATGAATTGGCATTTTCCATTTTCCAGCACTTATAGCTTATATAACTTTTTGGAATGTGTATAGAACTGTTCCGCCTAAATGTTGGTAGAATTTTGTCGATTTTTATACCCTTGTCCACCAACTACCTTATGGAACAGTTCTATATGCATGTACCACATTTTAAGTAGATAGATATTATTACAACAAATAAAAATCATATTTTTATATTATTAATAAAAACTCTTAATGCTTCTTCCCAATTCCTCATTTCATCTCCAACTGTATATTTTAACATCATATTATCTAATGATGAATAAGCTGGTCTTTTTACTTTGCTCTGGTATTCATCAGAAGTACAAGGCTTCACTGTACATGAAATATTAGCAAATTCAACAATCTTGCAGGCAAAATCATACCAAGTACATTCTCCCTGACCTGAACAATTATAAATTCCATATTCCTCTGTAACAATCAACTTCAAGATGTGGTGTACTATATCTTCAACATTAGTTGGATTACCTCTTTGATCATTTACAACTGTTATAACTCCGTTTTCTTTTGCCAATTTTAATATAGTATATACAAAATTCTTACCTTGATATCCATATACCCAAGACGGTCTTACTATAAAATACTTAGAAGAAAACTCCCTTACAAAATCTTCACCCATTTTTTTACTCGCACCATAAATGCTCTGAGGATCTAGATGATCATACTCTCTAAAAGGTTTATTTCCTACTCCATTAAACACATAATCTGTGGAGATATGCACTAATTTTGCTCCTATTTTTTCACAGGCTATTGCCAAATTTTTAGGTCCTAAAGCATTTACTTTATATGCAAGTTCCTCATTTATTTCGCAACCATCTACATTCGTATACGCAGCTGCATTTATAACAACATCTGGTTTAACTTCTCTTATAAACTCTATTACCTTTTTATTATCTGATATATCTAATTCTTTAGAACCTGTACCTATAACTTCTACATTTTCTATCTCCCTAGGAATATTTCCTAATTCAGATTTTCCACTAGCTAATATATTCATTAATTGAGTGCCGACTTGTCCTGTTGCTCCTGTTATTAATATCTTCATAATCCTACCTTACCCTTCCATCATATCATCTATATACTGAGAAAATATTTTTCCTACTACATCAATGCTTATTATATTTTTTAAATATGGTGTATGAACAAACAAAAGCTTTGTATTTAAGTTATTTTTAATTATATATTCTAATCCACTAAAATACACATAATTGCATAGGTAATTACCTGGGTTATTGGATAGCTTCACTTTGCAATTATTGAACTTCAGACACTCTACTAGCGAAGCATACTCATAATTTGTCTGATAATCGTATTGTTGTCCCTTAGCAGTAGTTTCTATACAAATAGCTTTAGTAACTGGCTTTTGCCCAAAAACAATAACATAATCATAATTTACTGCTTTTATTTGTAGTTCCAATTGATTTTTACATATTGAAAAATCATTCTCTAAATATAATTTATTAACTTTATTCCTTGGATTAATTAAATCTAATAGGATTTTAGCTGAGTTATTTTTCCCCTTAAAACCTGCTAATAATGTATTCATAAATGCTATCCTCTCAATGTATACTACAATAACCAATTTTCTTCCATTATATAATATTATCTCAATTTATTTCCACATTAAATCAATCACACTTCTTACTTACATATTTCCACAAGCCATGTGAAATTAACTAAATGTTGGGTTTTTATAGAGCCCCCCAAAAATTCGGCATACTCTTTGATTTTTTCAACATCGGAATAATACTCATCTTCTACTATATCCCATAAATCCATTCTTCCGCCATCAACATACTTCTGTTTTTGTTTTTCTCTTTCAGCTTCATTTAAAAACATTAAATCAGCAATAATTAATTTTCCACCTTGCTTTAAATATCTTAATAGCAAGTTAATTGCATTTTCCTTCTCCAATTGATTTAAATGATGAAAAGCATAAGATGTAATTACTGCATCAAATTCATTTTCATCAAATGGCTCATCTAAAAAATTGCCTAATCTTAGATTAATATCAGAAAATTTATTCTTTGCCTTTAAAAGCATCTCTATACTCTGATCCATCCCAGTATATTTTATACCTTTAGGTAACCTTTTGACTATATTGGCAGTCCCACATCCAATATCAAGTACATTCTTTGCATTTGAGTTAATAATTATTTGAGCTATACATTTCAATACATAATCATATTTTTCAAATAACCTCAATTCATCCCATGAATCATTATTTTCTAAGGAATTATCATAATTTTTAGCCCATTCATCAAAGCCCCACTTATCAATCCACTCAGTTCTATTAGCTCTATTCTCATTAAGACATTCCATTATTCTGTCAAAATAATTATCATAATTTTCGTCTATCTTAACTTCTAATGCTTCATTTATACTCTGTTTTAAGGTCTCTTTTATTTTCTGCAATTCACTTATTTTGTTTTCAACCGCTTTAAATTGAAGATTTAATCCTCGAATTATTTTATTATCCTTACTAATTTCTTGGTCTAGAAGTTCCTTAATATTCTTTAATGGTATTCCCATTTCCTTAAGGAGTGTCACCTGCCTCAATTTCATAAGGTCATCTTTACTATAATTTCTATAGTTATTTTCCGTTCTTTCAGGCACTACAATTCCCATACTTTCATAAATTCTTAATGCTTTAGAAGAAATATTTAACTGTCTTCTAACTTCATTTGTATTCATTAATAATCACCTCAATTGAAATATAACCCCTGCCCTTTGGGCTAAGTCAATACCATTATTAATTATACACCCAGGCTTTTTTCTTTTAAATTCGTAAGGAATCCAGAGAAGCAATACTTCAAAATGAAACAATATATGAATTCACTTATTTTTCAAATCATTTAACCTATATTCAAAATAAAAAAGGATTGTAACTAGACTATATAAAAATAATCTAATTACAATCCTATTGTTATATAAACAATTATTAGCTACACATACCTATGAAATATTTATGCATATCTAAATTGTCTGTTAATTCAGGATGAAATGATGTAACTAACATATTATTTTGCCTTGCTGCTACAACATTATTAGCAACCTTACACAACACTTGTACATTGTCTTCTACTTTTGTAATATAAGGTGCTCTTATAAATACAAGTGGAATTGGCTCAGAAGAAACTTCTCCTATGATTTTTTCCTCAATAAAACTATTTATTTGTGTTCCATAGGCATTTCTCATAACTGTTATATCCATAGTCTGTAAGTGAATTGCTCCATCATTTTCAATACTCTTTGCAAGAAGTATCATTCCAGCACAGGTTCCCCACACAGGAAAACCACTAGATATTTTATCTTTAAGTTTATCAAAAATACCTGTTTTTCTTAATAATTTACCAATAGTTGTACTTTCTCCACCTGGTAAAATAAGCCCATCCAAATCATCCAATTCGTCAACTTTTCTTACTTCTACAGCTTCACATCCAAGAGCCTTAACGTGATTTATATGCTCTATTACTCCACCTTGAAGTGCTAGTACACCTATCTTCTTCATTTTTACCAGCCTCTTTCTTCAAATTTAGTAGTTAACTCACTGCAGTTTATACCTACCATTGGTTCACCAAGATCCTCTGATACTTCAGCAAGAATCTTAGGATCATTATAGTATGTTGTTGCCATAACTATAGCTCTTGCTCTCTTTTCTGGATCTCCTGATTTAAATATTCCAGAACCTACAAACACTCCTTCTGCTCCTAGCTTCATCATAAGTGCTGCATCTGCTGGTGTTGCAACTCCGCCTGCTGCAAAGTTCACTACTGGTAACTTACCATTTTCCCAAACATATTCTATAAGATCATAAGGAGCTCCAAATTCCTTAGCTAAAGTCATCAATTCATCTTTTGGCGCATTCTTTACTCTTCTGATATCGTCCATTATACATCTCATATGCTTAACAGCTTGAACAACATCTCCAGTACCTGCTTCTCCCTTAGTTCTTATCATTGCTGCTCCTTCACCAATTCTTCTTAACGCTTCACCTAAATCTCTTGCTCCACATACAAAAGGTACATCAAAACTTGCCTTATCTATGTGATATTTATCATCTGCATGTGTCAGAACTTCACTTTCATCTATAAAATCAATGCCAATTGCTTGTAATATTTCAGCTTCAACAAAATGTCCAATTCTAACCTTAGCCATAACTGGGATTGAAACTGCTGCTTGTATCTCTTTTATCATCTTAGGGTCAGACATTCTTGCAACTCCACCCTCTTTTCTTATATCTGCTGGTACTTTTTCAAGTGCCATAACTGCACAAGCCCCTGCTCTTTCAGCTATAATTGCTTGCTCTGCATTTACTACATCCATAATTACTCCGCCCTTAAGCATTTGAGCCAAATTTTTGTTTAATTCATATTTTGCCATTTATTTAACCCCCAAAATTTTATTGTTAGCTATATTATAGATTAATAAAAACAAATTACAAATGTACCGATACATTTAAAAATAACAAATAAAAAGCACTGCAAATATCAATATTTCAGCACTTTTCCTATTATAACTATAAAATTTCTTTTCTCATTACACCTTTATTTATTTTCCCCATTCCTCAATGAATTATAAATAAAATCTATCTTTTCATTCATCTCTCTATTTATAATAGTAGCTTTTTTATAAGATTGTATTCCTTTGAATATCACAACTATAATTGCAATTATAATAACCAAATTGATGATAGTAAATATTAGAACAGTATCCATATTATCTTCTCCCTTGATTATATTTAAAACATTTTTATTATACTAAACTGTTTCATAAATTATACTACTAAATTGAATAAAAGGTGAATATATCTAATGTTGTATTATTTTCTTTACATCTTCCGCTCTGTATATAATCATCTCTAAGAAACTCCTTCCTACAAATGTAATCCATAATTAGAGACTACACTTGTAAGAAGGAGTTGCCAGTATATTTTTTCAATCAATGTAAATCTAAGGTTATAATTAATGACCCTTCTTTTTCGATTTCTTCTTTTGCTGTTTCTTTTCGAATTTTAACTGTTGTTTTTTTTCTTTTCTTTCCTTAGACAAAGCTTTTCTTTCACTTTTCTTATTTTCATAATCAAGCTTCAATGCCTGTTGTGCCTTAGTGCCAATTCCACTCTCTTCTACTGTTTTACGAATTTTTCTTTGTATCCTTTTAGGATTGATTTTTATTTGTGGACTCTTTTCAATTGCCATAGGTTCACTAAATTTTAACTTATACAAATTCTTTAATGCAAACTCATACACTTCATAATCTTTTGGTTCCTGACCAAAAACTACTCGTGATACTTCAATTTTATCATCCTCAACCTTTTCAAAAACACCTATCCAAAACGGATCCTCAAAAAATACTGTTAATTTTATCATTTTTTCCTCCTGTATTTGAGCTTAAGCATCTAAAAGCACATAGTTTTATATGCAAGTCTATTTTCAGATGCCTTATACAGAGAACGGACAACCCCAGGAGGGCAGGTTACTGACGTATATTGTATACGCATTCGGACTACCAACCGAATAGTGTTTTTATCTCATAGCTATTTATTTTACAATTATTATATCACTGATTAACTTAAATTCCAATTTATTAGCCATTTTATCTATTTTATTTCATTTCTCATATAACTTTTCAATGGAATAAATCCATGTTTTTTGTATAATTCAATACCTGAAGAATTATCAATTAAAACAGTTAAATCTATGTACTTTGCATGAACTGATTTGCCCCATTTCTTAAATTCTTCTATAAGTGCTGTACCTACACCCTGCTTTCTGCTTTTATCTTTCACATACATAGCATCAAGCATTACTACTGTCTCATTTACATATGTACCTGCTTGATCCTTTATAA
This sequence comes from Clostridium sp. TW13, assembly GCF_024345225.1. Lineage (NCBI taxonomy): Bacteria > Bacillati > Bacillota > Clostridia > Eubacteriales > Clostridiaceae > Inconstantimicrobium > Inconstantimicrobium mannanitabidum. The sequence continues at coordinate 680,237 of NZ_BROD01000001.1, read as the reverse complement.
ACCCATGAATAAACCCAATTGCTTCTCCTTCATCAATTGCAGCAAATGTTATTAGTTGTTCATTATCTAATGTAGTTGAATACCAGTCGCACACTATAAAATTTTCACTAATATTCCTATCATATTGCCTCTCATCCATGATTAAAGATGTTAACATCTCATCACACGCATCCGCTAAAGGTTTATCTGTCACTTTAATTATATTCATATTTCTCCTCCTTATTTTGCATAAACTTCTAGCTATGCATTTGCTTTATTATACATAGTCTTAGCGTGTACTTCAATTTCTAAGGTTACTGTGAAAAGCAAAAAATTGCTGATATAATACTTATATAAAAACAAGACTGAATTTAATAGATTGGTGATGATAAAATGTTATTAAAAGCTGGAGAACAAATAGCAATTGTTGGGTGCTCTAATGCCCAGCTCACTTCATATAAAAAACGTATAAACGAGCTACTAGAAACCATCAAAAGTTTAGGTTTAATACCTGTATGCAGCAATCATATTTTTGAAAAATATTCTGTATTTAGTGGTACAGGAAAAGAACGAGCTGATGCTCTTATGAATTTCTATATTGATGATAATATAAAAGCTATTTTTGATATATCTGGTGGTGATGTTGCTAATGAAGTGCTAGAGTATCTTGATTTTGATGTAATCTTCAATCATTATAAGCCTTTCTTTGGATATAGTGATTTAACTACAATAATTAACTCAATATATGCTATGACAGGTAGTACCTCTTACCTATATCAAATTAGAAATCTAATATATAATCATAAAACACAACAAATTGAATGGTTTTCTAATTCCTTGCTAAATAATAAGGATGATCTATATGATATAAAATACAAATTCTTACGTGGAAATAGCATGGAAGGTATCGTTATTGGAGGCAATATAAGATGCTTCTTAAAATTAGCTGGTACACCTTATATGCCTAACTTTGATGATAAAATATTGCTTTTAGAAGGGTATGGCGGTGAAGTGGCCTTAATGACCACCTACTTAAGCCAATTAAAACTCATGGGTGCATTCAAAAAAATCAAGGGTATTCTGCTAGGTACTTTCACTGAAATGGAACAAAATAATATTACACCTACTATGGAGGAGCTTGTATTAAATATTACCGAAAATGAAAATCTACCTATAGTAAAAACCTATGATATTGGTCATGGTACTGATTCTAAATGCATAAGAGTTGGTGAATATCTTTCATTAGATTGCTAATTCCCCATCTTCTCTCTTAATAACATAGTGTAAACGATGGATTTGCAACTTTAAACGCTTTCCTATCCTTGGCACTTATTAGATTTAGACGTATATCAAGAACTATTAAATCTGGTAACCCCTTTAAAGCAGTTATATCTCTAATATAATTTTTAGCTACATTAATAGTAAAAAGTTTCTTAAGCCCTTTCATTGGGCTTAAATCCCTTATTCTATTATTTTCCAAGTTTATATGCCACATTTTTATTAAATTCTTTATTGGGTTAATATCACTTATTCTATTATTATTTAAATCAATACTGGTTAGATTAGTTAATCCACTTAATGGTCTTAAATCACTTATTTTATTATTATTTAACCTAACGTCTGTTAGTTTGGTCAATTTTTCCAACACACTTATATCACTTATATTACATTCTTGCAAGCTGACAAAATTTAAATTAGTTAATTCTTTTACTACACTTACATCTTTTATAGGGTTATTGTCAAAAGCAATCCCCCTCAAGTTATTTAATCCTCTTAGTGCACTTATATCTTTAATTTTATTATTACTCAATATAATATCCTCTAGTTTTTTTAATTTGTTTAATGGAGTTATATCAGTTATTTCATTGCTTAACAAATGTAACTCAGTAAGATTTTCAAGATTCTCTATCCCATCTAAATGCGTAATTCCACGATAAGTCCCATCTAAATTTGTTATCTTGTTAACATCGCTTTTATGCAAGATTCCTTTTTTATTTTCTATTTTGAACCTAACCAAGTCTTCTAAATTTTTATCTTTAAAAGTCACTATAGGATCTTCTACTGTTAATGTTAATTTAACCTTATCACTGTACCCACTTATTCTTCCTGTAAAAGTATATTTACCAAGCTTACTAGTAACTACTTTATTACCATTCCAAGTTACAGGAACTTGTTGCTTTGAATTATTATTCATAACTGCTAATACTTTAGTTGGTAATATGTAATTATCCCACTGAGTTACAACCGCATTTATATCCTCAACCTTACTTATAGTCAGTTGAATATTAGTAACTGCAAAATAATTACTAGGTGAAACTGTAATACATGCTAATAAAGCAAGTATTAAAATCTTAACAAAATTTGAAAACTTAATTGATTTTTTCATTATGCTGCTCCTTTTTCATTAATGCTTTTTCTGCTAAGCTTATAAAACCTAATTTATTATAAAGTATTTCTGCATCATTACCAACAACATTATTTAATCTAATTGCTGGATAATCATTTTTAAATAAATTTAATGTTCTTTTCATCATCTTTGTTGCCAATCCTCTTCTTTGGTATTCAGGATGTACAACAAAATCAAGTATATATGGTAGATTATTAACAAGAGCAACTGTACATGCTGCAACTAATTTATTGGTTAATTTATCAAAAACTAATGTAGACCAGTCTTTAGGTACACTTCCACCATTTATAAAGTTAAAACATACATTTACACTTGAAACTTGAAATTCATAAGATTGTGCTGCAATTTGTGGAAGTTTATTTTTACTATAGCTTTGAAAATAAAGCTCCACCATATCAGCAGCATGTCTGCTTTCATCAGGACTTATAATCTCATATTGTTCATCCCAAGTAACTTCATATTTATTTGTAGGACAAACCATAAGTTTATTAACTTCCTCAAGCTTATATCCAATGTTTTGGTAGTACTTTACTGATTCTAAATCAGCATCAGGAACTTCTATTGGTTTACTTTCATCTGATATAGATTCAACATACTCACTTAACTTGTTAATTAATATCTCTTTATTATTAAATGGTGGTATAGTGAAAACACACTTTAGCATATTAGGTTTTATGAGTGCACCACCAACTTTTATCCCTCCTATCATGACCCAATAGCAGAAGTCTACTTTTAAATATCTGTCAATATCCCCCTCAAAGCTTAATGACATCCATTCATTAAAATTACTCAATCTATAAATAGCATGATATCTTGCCCATTCTTTTGAATCAGCTTTACAAATTTTATATTCCTCTAAATTAATCATAATAATCCCCCAATATTTTATTATATATTCTATAATTATACTTATATTCCATTATTCTTACAAGTGAGATATAATATATCTATACTTATTTTTGAGAGGTGCACTATGAATTTAAATAAAACAAAAATACTAGAAACTGTACGTCAACAATTAGCTATAGATATGAACTGTACTCCAGAGGACTTCCTTACAGAAGGAACAATATTTTGTGAAGCTAGACAAAATGAAGGAAGAAGGCTGTTTGAAAGACAAACACCTTTCCTTGAAATATGTACTATGGACAAAAGCATTATTGTCTCTGCAGATAAAAACATACTACCTAAAGTAAAACTATTACTTGAGCATAGAACCAGAGAAGATATCTTCGCAGCACCATTTTTATATGGACATTCACTCTACTTCATTCCTGATACTAATAGAGTACAAACACTGCCTTATCCTGATGGTTTTACTATACACATAAAAGAAGGAACGGAAATACATGAACTTTATAAAACTCCCGGTTTTGAAAACGCTATCCAATATGAGATTGATGATCCTCGCCCAGATGCAATTGCTATATATGCAATGCATGATGATAAAATTGTAGCTATGGCAGGTGCTTCTATTGATAGTATTCATATGTGGCAGATAGGTATTGACGTCATACCACAATATAGAAATAAAGGACTTGCTACAACTCTAGTAAGCAATCTTGCAATGATAATTATTGATAAAGGCATAGTTCCTTATTACGGTGCTGCTTCTTCAAATATTGCTTCACAAGCTGTGGCATATAAAAGTGGCTTTATTCCAACTTGGATGTGTACTTATAAAAATATCTTTGATGGAACATCACCTTATGACAGTAGCCTAAAATTCAACTTTGACTAATCTTTGTAAACTCTAACTTATGTAACTCATGATTAACTAAATATACATGAACATATAAAGTATTTGCAGGAATGTGTGTAGAACTGTTCCACTTAAATGTTGGCAGAAAAATGTCGAATTTTTGCATCTTGTCCACCAATATTATTATGGAATAGTTCTATACAACTAATAGATAACACCTTATACCCTCTTTCTCTACATATAACAACTTTGTTAAAGACTATATTAGCTGAAAAATGCACTCCTAACCTATACTGGTTAGAGTGCATTTCTATTTATTCATTACTATTTTCTATTTTCAGCAATTAACTTATCCACTAATTCTACTAATTCTCCAACTTCTGGCTTACTAAGTTGTCCATCAGCTCCTACAGAATCACCTTTATGTTTTAAGTCATCTGTAATAAGAGATGAGAATATAATAACTGGTAACTTGCATAGGATTGGATCTTCTTTTATATGTCTAGTAAGTGCATGACCATCCATTTGAGGCATCTCGATATCTGTTATAAGAATTTCTACATCATCTGTAAATTTTTCACCTTTTTCAACAGAAACTGCTTTTAAGTAGTCCCAAGCTTGTTTTCCATCAGAAAATGTCTTAAACCCTCTAAATCCAGCCTTTAAAAGCGTGTTTTCTAATAACTTTCTTATCATAGCTGAATCATCTGCAATTATAAGCTTAATGCTAGATCTATCTCTATAATCAACATTATAAATTCTATCTTCACTTATTCCTGTTTCCGGACTAATATCAGTAACTATTTTTTCAAAATCAAGCATTAATACTATATTATTATCAATAACAATATTACCTACTACTAAAGAATTAGGTGAAATATCATCTGGTTTCATAATTTCTTCCCATTTAATTCTTTGAACTTTTATAACTTCATCAATAATAAAAGCAACTTTTAACTTATTAAATTCGCACACTATAAGTTTAGAAAAATTCTTGCTCTTTACACCTTCAACAACATACTTAAGGTCAATTACAGTTAATATTTCTGTTCTATTAAGAATCAATCCAGCAATTGCAGGATGTGATAAAGGTAATGGTGTTAATCTATTTGCATCTACATCTAAAATTTCTTTAATCTTTATTATATTTATTGCATAATGTCTTTTGCTTATTGCAAATTCTAGTATTTCTAATTCTCCAGTTCCAGATTCAAGCAGTATGTTTGTTTCCATATTAAACTCCCCTTCTCATTCGTAATAAAACTATTACATCATTAATCAATTTATCGAATATAAAAGACTTTTCTTTATACATGTAATATAAACATATATAATAAAATAATTAAAATTTATAATTTTATTATATATTATTTAAGAATTAAAAAACACTTTATTTTTTCTTATTATCTTTTTCATTACCATGTTTAAAATCACCAGTAACTTTTGCCATAATTAATTGAGCTTCCTTCGAATCAGCATTTTCTATTTTAGAAAGAAACTTTTCGCTCTCTTTCCCCACCAATATCTTTACCTGCTTATTATACCAATATAAAAATACATTTTTATCTTTTGAAACTTTATATGAAAAGTATTCTTCAGCAAGTTTATTACGTTTATCTATCTCACCCATTTTTATATCTCCCTAAAATCTTATTATCCTTACTCTATTTTTATTAAATTATCTCTCACACAGAAGCAGCTTGAGACCATCATCAATACTCTTAGTTGCACTAACAATAAATTTATCCATTTCTTTTTGTGTCAAATAAATATAATTATCTTTCTGCTACTCTTAAATGTGCAATCCAAGTTGCCATATAGATGACCCTCTCTATCTCACTTTACTACTTAGCATACTTTCTAATATATGCTTAATTATTATTTTTTTAAGCTTAATAATGTTTAGTTAAATAATTTATCTTTCCTTATAAAAACTCAATTGATCAACTACTCCAAATTTATAATGTTTCTGTGCCTTATGAATTTTTCCCTCTTGTAAAAATCCAAGTTTATTTAATAAACTTATTGATTCCTCGTTCCATTCATTCACTAATGCAACTAACATCTCTATTCCCAGAAAATTAAAACAGTACTCTATAATTGCATTAATAGCTTCTGTAGCATACCCTTTTCTTCTAAATGCGTAATGAATGTCATATCCAATTTCATAACACTCCACTGCTCTTTCTAGTATTTCCGTTAAATGCATAATGCCAATCATTTTATTACCTTCTTTTAATTCTATTGCAAAATGCATCTGATCTGATATATATTTAAAATCTGCTTCATATCTTTTATCCATTTCCACATAAGGTCTTATTCCATCATTTATAGCAGTTTCCTCGTTACTAAATATTTCAAAAAAATCATTTCTATCTTTATTCTCAATATGACGTATAAGCAATCGTTCTGTATTAATTTCTAATCCTTTAAAACTATTTTTAATCTCTGTTCTCATATCTGCACCCCAATTCTATAAAATCAGCTAATTTCATACTTAGTTAATTTTATAATCAAAATAATTATTGCCATAAAATCTATAAAATAAGTATATTATATGAATTATATCATATTTTATGGAAAAGTCATGATATAATATAGATTATAATTGTAGAAAAGAATTCCTAACTTCTTGGGAACTTTGCACTTTTACACTAATTCATAAGGAGTGATATTATGTCTGAATTCAATGATTTAAGTAAAGAAAATACTGACGATATAATTAATACTGTTGCGTTCAAGAACTTTATGGAGAATTACACACGTACTACATCTTGTCCTTCAATCAAATTGAAGGCTGAAAGAAAAACAACTACAGTTTACAATAGCAAATTAGGAGGTACTCCTTATCTTCCACCTGATTTTGAATATCCATGTAACACTGATAAAGACAGTGACAGTGAGCCATTAAAACTCTTAGCTCAACTTAATTTTGAGGAATTACCTAAACTTAATGGATTTCCTTCAAAAGGGATATTACAATTTTATGCTGCTTGTGATGATTTATATGGGGCTAACTTTGATGATTGGACAGAGCAAACCAGTTTCCGTGTAGTTTACCACAAAGACATAATTAAAGAAGAAAGTCTTTTACAAACATATTCTATGGATGAAGCCCAAAATGAAGAATATTTCCCTTTTGAGAGTGAATTCCTTTTAACTGGAGAGCTTACATCATCACCAATGTCCTCTGGTGACTTTAGATTTGATAAAACCTTCCTTGATTTGTACAAACAGTACATTCCAACAGCTGCAAAGAATGTCTATGATTTAGATGAAGAAATTGCAGAAAAAGTTTTTAATGATCTATCTCAACCTGGACATCGTATAGGCGGTTATCCGTTCTTTACTCAAAGTGATCCTAGAGATACAGATGAATATAAAAATCATACAATATTACTTCTTCAGATTGATAGTGAAGGTAGTGGTAAGGATGAAATTCTTTGGGGTGACTGTGGAGTTGCAAATTTCTTCATAAAACCTGAGGATTTAGAAAAATGTATTTTTTCTAATGTCATGTATAATTGGGATTGCTGCTAAAAACATGTTGCTTCAAAACTAATTTATCAAGTTCAACTAAGATTCAGGTGGGGTTTGATCCCCATCTGAATCTTAGTTGAACTTATCCAGGAGCATGCAGCCGTTATCTCCAACTTAAGCAGAAAACCTAAATCTATGATTTAGTGTGAATCGGTTAAGCAGACATCTCAAATCTATGATTTGATGATGGTCGCTTACTCTGTGAGTACTCATCTGACTTTAGGAAGGGAAGTTTCATGTAAAGTTGGAGTGTTACGGATGCTAGCTATCGGATAAATAGAGAGGTATGAATTATGGGGTATGTAAAAGATTTAAGAGCAATTATTGGTACAAGACCTGTAAACTTAGTTGCTTCAACAGTTATAGTTACAAATCACCAAAATCAAATATTATTGCAAAAAAGAACTGAACCTTATGGTTCATGGGGACTACCAGGTGGACAAATTGAACTTGGTGAATCTACTGAAAGTGCTGGAAAAAGGGAAGTTTTTGAAGAAACCGGACTAATAATTGATGACCTGCACTTAATTGACGTTTTCTCAGGTAACGCTGATAGCCATATACAACTAAAAAATGGCGATGAATATTATGTTGTACTTGTTGCTTATTATACTAATAATTACAAAGGTACTCTAAAAGCAGATGGTCTTGAAACACTAGAGTGTAATTTCTTCAGCATAGATGATATTCCAACCAATACATTAAAAAGACATAAGGATGTTATCCACAGATATTTAGAAATTATCAAAACCTATAAATAACACAAAAATGGTTTGAGAAAGATTACACACCTTTTCTCAAACCTAATATGCATAATTTATATAGTTTTACGCATCCTATTATAATGTAAAATTGACTCCTTTAAGTGTCCACCTCTAAACTCTGGCCAATAATCTGCTGTAGCCCAAAAGTTAGGTTGTGATGACTGCCATAATAAAAAGTTATTTATTCTCATTTCTCCACTAGTTCGGATTATTAAGTCTACATCAGGTAGCCCAGCAGTAAGCATGTACTTATCCACTGAGTCCTCACTTAACTTATCTATATCCACCTTTTCTTCTACATCTTTTAAAATTCCTGTTACAGCATCTACTATTTCAAAGCGTCCTCCATAATTCAATGCTATATTTAAAACCATCCCAGAATTATTCTCTGTCAATTTCTCAATTTTATCAATTTCACTCACTAATTCAGGAGAAAAACTTGATTTATTTCCGATATGTTTAACCTTAATATTTGTTCCCACATCTTTACCCAAGCTTCCAAAGAATTTCACAAATAGCTTCATTAAATAATCCACATCTTCTGGAGATTTCTCCCAACTTTTAGTCGAAAATGCATAGAACGTTAACACTTCAACTCCTAATTTAGAACATTTTTTAGTGATTCTTCTTATTGGTTTTATACTTGCTTTATATCCATAAGATTTAGGCAAATTTCTAACCTTAGCCCACCTACAATTTCCATCACAAACTATAGCAATGTGCCTTGGAATTAAAAATGTATTCTTATGCAATAATCTCTTGATAAAAAAGACCATTTTTTCATTTCCCTTCTCAAATTATTTACCTTTACACTACCCTATCTATTACCTTAATTTAATAATTCCTTGTTTATACTTACATTTTACTTAATTTATCATTTTATGTAAATATCTTTGTTAACAAATGTGTCCAATTTATTAATATTAATGTGATGACTTGAATATTTTCTGTGCTTCCTTTAAAAATATAATATCTCTAGCATGGATAAACTTTCCCACATAACTTTGTGGTTGATCACTTTCCATAATCTCGATTGCCTCTTCAATTGAGTACCATTGAAGTTGAAACCCATCACTAATTTCAAGTTCAGTGAAACTAACTGGAACTAATTCTCCAACAATTCTTGCAATATAGCAATATGAAATTTGAAGTAGCTTAAATTCATCACGATATTCAATTGTACAGCCCACTTCATCTTGAATTTCAATTTCTGCTCCTACTTCTTCCATGACTTCTCTTCTCAAAGCTTCTTCTACATCTTCATCACCCTCGAAGCCTCCTCCAGGCAATTTGTGATACTTATCTTTTGTAACATTTAATATAGCAATTCGATTATCTTTATTAACAACCATTGCCCTAGCAGCTTTTCTTAGCCTATATGCAATATCTACATCTCCATTACTAATTCCGATGTCTTTTTGTGATATTTCTTTTAATAAAATCATATCTTTCTTTCACCTTCTCTATAAAAAATTCTCATTTCACTTACAAATATGTAATTTTATAAATATTGTAACATAATATAAGAGTGCATTAAAATGATTTTACAAAATCATTTTAATGCACTCTCTATTTTTAAGGTGAATTTGTATATATTATTTATATTTTAAATTTAGTTACAAGTCCAGATAGATTATCAACACTATCCTTAATGCATGCTGTTTCACTATCTATGCTACTAACTCTCTCTGCTATACCGCTTGTCTTTAATGCAATATTAGATGTTCCTTCTGCTCCTTCATTAGTTGCTAAAGTAATTCCAGACAGTTGTTTTGAAATATTGTCAATAAATTCTTTTATTTGTCTGGTAGCTAAGCTAAAGTCATTTGATAAATTATATATATCATTTGCATCTTCATTGTATTTTTCACCAGTCTCAACCATTGATTTATAGTCTCTCTGTACTTGTTTATCAATAAATTCTAATATTTCACGAGAGCTTGCTGCTAAATTTTCTACAGAATCTAGTACTATCTGAGTTACATCTTGAATTTCAGTTACAGTATTTTTTGAATCTTCAGCCAAGCTTCTAATTTGATCTGCTACTACAGCAAAACCTCTACCAGCTTCTCCTGCTCTTGCTGCTTCTATAGCTGCATTTAATGCAAGCATATTAGTTTGAGATGTTATCTCTAGTATTGATTCAGATAAAGTTTTTATTTGCTCTACTGATTTCGATTTTTCTATTGCATCTCTTAAATTCTTGTTTGTTGCTAAATATACTTCATCTGCATTCTTTTGAGATACAATTGCATTAGATTTTATTTCATTAGCTCTATGACTAATTTCATTTGAAGCTACTGCACTGTTTTCAGCTTTCTTAGAAATTCCTTCAATTGCACTTTCTATTTCTACTGCTGTATTATTCATGTCCTCAGTAGAAGCTGCTGTTTCCTCCATCCCTGATGAAAGTTGTTCAGTTGTAGCTGATACATCTTCAATTTGAAGATTTAACTGTGAAACATGATTACCAACATCATAAACCATTTTTTCAATATTTGATGACTCATTAATTACTGAACTTAATACTTCTTTTATAGACTGTTGCATTTTATCAGTAGCTCTTAACATAACACCAACCTCATCTTTACTCTTTAATAAAGCTGGTTGAATTTCTTGGCTAAAATCACCTGTAGCAAGAACTCCTAAATGTTCTGTAGCCTTCTTTAAAGAGAAAGTAATTGGTTTTACAATTATGAAAGTAAGAATTGCACCTAAAATAACAGCCACTCCTAAAATACTTAAAAGTATTGTTATTGATATTTTATATGTATTATCTACTTTAACATATGAGGCATCAGCTTTTTTCACATGATCTTTTAATAATGCATTAGCCCCTGAACGAATGCTATCTAATGTCTTGTCATTTTGCGAATAATATGCATATATTTCTTCAGTTTTAGTTTTACCTGTAGAAGCCATTTCCTTTATTTTTTCGCACACACTTACAAATTGAGTTAGATTCGCTTCCATTGTTTCCACATTTTGCTTTTGAGTATTATCTAATTTCAATTTTTTATAATTGTTAATAACATCGCCTATTCCTTTAGACTTAGAATCTATTTCCTTTATATATGCCTTTTGCTCTTCTTGATTTCCATTACTAAGTATTAATCTTAATAAATTCATTTGACACGTTCTTGTTTGAATTCTTATGTCATCAGTTAAATTGATAGCCTTTACATCTTGATTGTACATTGTTGACATATTACTATGTGACTGTTGTGTAAAATAATAACCTGCACCACCAATAATAGCTCCAAATAATAATAAAATAGCAGACAATAATGTGACCTTGTGTAAGATTTTCATGTTCTTTAGCATTGATACTCCCCCTTAAAACAATTTTGATTTTCACTTTTGGACTATTAGATAAAATACATAACATTATTGGCAATATATACAATGTAATATACGCATTACATACTTATGTATAATTCTACACTTTAGTTATATAATCGACTGTTTAGTATAATATATTTAGCCTATATATTACATTTATATATAGATACTTTAATATTTTTAAAAAAATATTAACTTTTTTATGTTTAAAATTTAAAAACATAAAAAATAAGAACCTCCTAATATAGAGATTCTTATTTTGCATTTTAGTCATTTGAAAATAAATAACAAGTCCAAACACGCCACATTACTGAGCCATCTTCTCCAAATCATTACTTAATGTTTTAATTTCATTAACAGAGTTACTTATCATATTAATATCATTATGTGTATTTTCTACTGTAGCAGAAATTTCTTCTATAGTTGCCGCTTGTGTTGCTGATATTTCTGCAACAGAATGAATTTTTTCTAGCATTTGCATGAATTCTGATGAAGTTTCTTCACTAATGCTTGCGGCTTCCTCCATCAATCTATTTGTCATTTCAAAACTCTTTTGAAATAGCACAAAACTTTCACTTACCTTAGAAATAAGCTGCTTTCCAACTTCAACTGCCTCATCTCCAAGTTTAACTTCATCTACAGCTACTTTAGTCTTTTCATTTATCTTATTAATAATATTGTTTATATCTTCTACTGTAGTTGAACTTTGTTCTGCTAACATTCTAACTTCATCAGCAACTACTGCAAATCCTTTTCCTTGTTCACCAGCTCTAGCAGCTTCTATAGCAGCATTTAGTGCAAGCATGTTAGTCTGCTCTGCTATATCTGTTATTCCTGCAAGGAAATTATTTATTTCAACTATACTGCTCTGCAATTCATTAACTGTAATATAAGAAGTGTTAACTGCTTTATATATTATGTCCATCTGAGAATTCATTTCTTCTATATTAGCTGAACCTACAGTCACTTTTTCTGTAACATTTTTTGCTTCATTCTTAACTTTGTTTGATATTTCTGTATTCTGAACAATATTCTTTGATGCAAATTGCATCTTTTCATTAATGCTACTTAAGCTTCCAGATTGTTCACTCACACCACTTGCCATTTCTTGAATAGCTATATTTAAATTTGAAATTGCTTCTTTTGAAGAATCTATATCTCTATCAAAATCATCTATTGTTGAATTTACAACATTGATGCTTGTCTTTATTTGTTCCATTGAAACATTTAATTTTTCTGAAAGCTCCATTGAAACCTTCTCTTTTGCAACTGCTGCATCAACCAATGCTCTTCCCCATTTTGTAAGAAAAAATAGCAAGCATAATATACTGTTTACACAAATTAAAACATAAATTAGTGTCCAAATGTTCCCATTGTTATCAATTAGTAATCTTGATCCATATGTCACATACTGTACAATTAATAATAGATTAACCAATACCTGATATATAGCTACTAACTTATTATTGAAATATAATGCTATCATAGCTATTGATACTATCATCAAAACATTGTTGCCAACTTGACTAGCTCCATTCATAAAAAACATAGAACCTGATATGGCTAAGGGAACAGCTGCATAAATGATTGCTTTAATATTATCATTTATATGTACAAAATAAATTAAAGCTAAAATAATCCAGACAACTACACTTTCCGCCAGCGAAGTCATTCCTACAGACGTGCTTATAAACGATACTATAGTAAGAAATATTGATAGTAAAACTACTATAAAAATGTTTAATAAATGTGCTTTTTTCACATCATACTTTATTGAGGTTTCAGTGCTCATTTTATAATACCACCTTTTAAAATTTAATCTAAAAATAACAATACTTGTATAAATATATTTTCACATTGCCATATAATTACTATATTAATAGTACCACCATATTTTCCTATTTTCAACTCATAATAAATATTTTTCACAAACTTCTCCCTTATTTTAACACAAAAACGTTTTATTCGCCAAAAATCGTCATCGTTTTGGTATTGGTATATTCTACATTAAAAATTCCTATATATTCCACTTAATACATAGGAATTTTGTTAATTTAATTAAACAACTTAATTTTGAGTCTATCTATCCCAATCTTCTACCTCATAAAGTAGACATGTATTGCCTATAAGCTTTCTATTATATGAAGTTGACTGAATAAATACTTTATATTTATCTAATACTACAGGTTTTAATCTCTCATTTACTCCCCTAACATTCTCCTGAGGACTTAGTCCTAAGATTTGTCTAACTTGAGGTCCATTAAAGATCTTGCCTGTTTCCTTTTCATATAGAAGTATTTCCTTATTAAGTCCTACCTTTTCACTTTTATTAAGTTCATAAAACCCTCTTCCTGCCTTAAATGATATTCCTTGTTCTAATATAAATTCTTTTATACTTTGATCTTTATCAACTTTTAATAGCTGAAATCTTCCTTCTATCACTGGCATTAACCCATCTTCACTAGCATACTCATCAATAACTAAATTACTTAGTTTCTGTATGGATGTCTTTATATTGTAGTTCATCCTCCCATTCAATTTAAGTTCTCTCTCAAATGATTCCAAACTATCTTGTCCATCTTGTTTATAACAAATAGCCATAATCAACTCTGTAATATTAGAAAATTGATCTAGGGTCAAATAGAATCCACCTGTTTTTTCAGCTATTTCTTCATAAAATGGTTTGGAATGTTTTCTTATACCAGGCATAGCATGTATACCATACACATTAATGCCACTTTCTAATAGCAAGCCTAATTCATTTCTCCAATCAATTTTATTTGTATTTGATGGATAATTAGGGCCATGTGGCACATCATCACCAACTATAATTAAAACTTTTGATACTCCTGATTGCCAGGACAATTTTGTTCTAGCTTGATTTAGCACTAATTCATAACATTCTGGAGCATCTCCACCATAGGTAGGTTTTACATTATTAACAAAATCAATCAATTCTCCTTCATCACTAGAAAAATCCTTAATACTTATTACATATGCATTACCCACATCACAATAATCTCCATGAGCTATTATAGAAATTCTAAGATTGGGAATATCTTTAAATAATCTACTTACTATTCCTTTGATTGATCTTCTAACCTGAGTTAGACATGGATACATAGAGCCAGTGGTATCAAAGCTGATGCATACATCTATACTATTATTCATTTTATTTCTCCTCATATATTTATCTTTAATTTTTATATTCAAAAAATAAAAATAATATGAGTAAATAAAACAATTTTTTATTTAATACAAGCTAAATGCCTGTGTACAGTTCTAATTTAAATAAATATATGTAAACTAAAAAATTATGTTACACCAGGTTTAACCACCCAGAGTAACATCTTGAACTTGGTACCATTCTAATGCTTCATGCAAATGCTCTATCTTGAAATCAGGCCACATTTGATCTAGTACATAAAAATCTGCATAAATCGATTGTACTGGGAGAAATCCACTTAATCTTCGTCTATTTCCCCATCTGATAATCAAATCCATTCTTGATATTTGAGAAGAGGCAATCTTATCAATAAAATGTCCTTTTTCTGTTATATGCTCATCAACAAATGCATGATTTAAGTCCCAATCCCACCCATAGTTAATTAAGAAGTTTACATTAATAAGTCCCTTACCTATAGTTGTTCTTTTGGTATATGGAATCAATTCTTTTGGGAATAAAGGTGAATTTGTGTTTCCCACTACAAGTATATTGCAATCATAATCCAAAAGCTTAAGTACAGAATCTACACAAGCTTTTTGGAATGCTTTAGTCTGTATAGCTGGCCGTTTTGTATTATCCTGAGTAAATCCATAAAATGTAAGTTCCTTTATTCCTAATCTAAGGCATTCTTTAAAAAGCTCCAGTCCTGGATTAATGCCATAATCATATCCATCTTGTTTATTTAAACCATTGCACTGAGCCCATCTTCTATTGCCATCTGGGATAATTCCAATATGTTGGGGCAATCTTTTGTATTCCTTCATTACACAATCCATCCTTCTATTTAAATAAATATAATATATACACTGAAAATTATATTAGTTAGTTTCCCCTTTAGATTCAAAGATATACAGATTATATTTTTGAATTAATACTAGTTATTAACCTCAAAAAGGGTTGTGGTGAATAATAATCACCTACAACCCTAAAAGCTATAATATATTTTAAGCAACTATTTAAATTGTAATCAATAAAATTAGTCTTCTGGTCGTTTCCTTCTAGCAAGTAGTACCAAACCAGTTCCTACTACTAGAATACTTCCACCAAATAAAAGCACTGCGTCTGTATTAATTGGGGTACCTGTCTTAGGTAATTGCTGTGCTTTATTATCTGTAAGTGTTGGTTTGGGGATTGGGGTCGGTGTTGGCGTTGGGGTCGGTGTTGGCGTTGGGGTCGGCGTTGGGGTCGGTGTTGGCGTTGGGGTCGGTGTTGGCGTTGGGGTCGGTGTTGGCGTTGGGGTCGGTGTTGGCGTTGGGGTCGGCGTTGGCGTTGGGGTCGGTGTTGGCGTTGGTGTTGGGGTCGGTGTTGGCGTTGGGGTCGGTGTTGGCGTTGGGGTCGGTGTTGGGGTCGGTAGCATACCATTAAATAAATAACAATGAGCTTCTAAATGGCCACCATTCATTTTTAATGAATTAATAATAAAATTGCCTTCTATATTACCACAGCCATTAATTACCCAATTGGCGTTGGGTGCTAATACTGATCCCTCAATAGATAGGCTACCGTTAAAAACATTGGTAGCAGAACTTAAATTCCAAAGAATCTTTTCTTTTTGTTCAGCATTTGTGAATATACTATATGCTCCAAAACCGAAATTATCACCAGTAACATTTATAATGGCAGTAGACCCTTTTGGTACTAAAATCTTAATTCCACATAACTGTTCCATTTTAGTTCCTTTACCATCTACATTTGCCCCATCAAAAGTAAAAATATTTAACTTTGAATCTTCTGCAGTTAGCACCAATGTTCCATATTGATTTTCAACCTTTCCGTTAGGAGTTAATGATGCAAAATAATTAGATTTCTTGATCAACTCAGCTTTTACAGATTTAAAATCAATTAAATTTTGGACTATAGGCTGATTTGGAACCTTATTATTATTTGTCATTGTATAATTAATTACTTTTCCATTGGGACTTATAACAGTATTACCATTAAAGTTTGTTCCACCTTTAATATCTATATCCCCACCTACAACTAAATCTGCCCTTGTATTGGAGATTGTTGTCAGCTTGCTTCCAACACCATAATTAGTTAATGTTGCATTTCCACCAATAGCAACTCGCCCTTCTGAATCAGATTCATTTGTAACATCTCCAAATGCAAAAACATTAAAATCATTTGCTACTCCAAAATTAATTGTAGTATCATAATTTCCTAAATCAGCTTTACTTTTGGTGTCTGCTAATGCAATCATTCCACTATGTGCAATCATAATCATTGAAATAGAAAATATAATTACCTTTTTAATACCTTTAGTTTTGCGCAACCAATCTACCTCCTAATATAAAATACGTTTAAATATAGATAAACAGTTTATTGATAATTTGTTTAATCACTTTCTCAAAATACAAATTCAAAAACCATTTTCTATATAATTACTACTATAGATACTAGGTACTTAATATATTTATGACTGCACTAAATTAATTTTTTTGCTTTTTATCAAAACTAAATTACTCAAACTATGATTCTTAAATCTCTCCTACATTTTATGTACAAAAATTTAAAACCCTCACCAAAAGTATGATGAAGGCTTCTAATTAGATATTGTATTTTTAGTCTTTATTCACTTCCTATAACTAATCTCTTTTATACTTAGGAAATTTACTAAAGAATATTATTAAAAATGCTATAAACATGATAATTGCAGCAATCGGTAAAAATAATGTAAAACCAAACTTATCAAGGAAAACTCCCATTGCATTAGTAGCTATAAACTGGCTAAGTGATATAAATAGATTCATAATCCCCATGAATTCTCCCATTCTTTCTGGAGGTACTATTTCAGCTAAAATAGAATAAATTGTAACCTGTATGGCTATAAAACCTATACCAACCACTGATAGCATAATATATATTGATATAGCACTCTTACATAAAAATCCGAATGCTATAGCTACAGTAAAAATTAATGTACCAATCAAAAGAACTTTTCTACGTTCAGTTTTATCAGATAGTATACCCATTGGTGCTGCAAATATGGCTCCTGATATTGTAAGTAGCAATAGTGCTGTACTTGCTGTATTGCTTGTGAGATTAAGTATAGTTGTACAATACTTTACAAAGTAAGGTGTAATACATCCATAGCTTAAGAAGATAAAGAAAACTGATATATATAATTTCATTACTGCAGGTCTTTTTAAGAAATCAAAAGATAACTTCGCTGGTGATTTAACATTAGTGCTTTTTTCCTTAATGAAAAGTGCAGTAATAATAACACTGCCAAGAGCTAAAGCTGCTGCTAGAAAGAATGGTAAGTAATGTCCTTTCTCCCATAAAGATGGACCAACAACAAAAATAACAGCACTTCCAAGTACACTTACAACCTTAGAAAAACCATTAGCAAGGCCCAACTGATTTTCATCAACAGTTTCTGGTATCATTGAATAATAAGGTCCTTGATAAAAATTAAGACTAAAATAAAATACAAAGGCTGCTATAAACATCCCAATATAACTGCTAGCAAATGGCATTACACAAATAAATATAGCTGCACAAATTGAACCTATAAGCATAAACGGTTTTCTTTTTCCCATTTTGAAATGACTTCTATCACTAATCATTCCTGCAATATATTGTACAAAGATTCCAGTAAAAGCTCCCATTGAGGTTAATGCCCCCAATTTGGTATTACTTTTTGTAACTGTATTAACTAATAACGGAATCAACACCATATTCATCGCCCACAAAAGGCCAACACCCATATTAGGAATTCCTATAAGATATGGTACATACTTTTTATTCATTTTAATCCACCCTTTCATTTCGTTCCAGTAAACATTTTCACAAGAACGTATAACAATTTATTTCTTGACCATATATTGATAACATAAATTGATTCTTTATCCGATAGCTAGCATCCGTAACACTCCAATCTTATATGAAACTCCTCTTCCTAAAGTCAGATGAGTACTCACAGAGTAAGCGACTATCATCAAATCATAGATTTGAGATGTCTGCTTAACCGATTCACACTAAATTGATTTTAATGAAGTTAACTAATTCATTAGTTAACTAAGTTCAAGTAACCAAATCATAGATTTTGACTTTCACTTATTTGCTTAAGTTGGAGATAACGGCTGCACGCTCCTGGACGAGGTACCCCTTGAGGGTGTAAGTTCAACTAAGATTCAGATAGGGATACACCCCACCTGAATCAAGTTTCACTTGATAATCAGAACCAACTTATGTTAACTTCAACTAAGACTTTTTTAAGCATAAAGATTGATAAGGTAATAAAGTTAAAGCGCCACCTTTCCCAACAACTTGACCATTTTCAACAATACTTCCAGAACTATCTAGAACTATTGTCCCTCTATTGCTTGTAAGATTACTAAATGAAACATACTTAACATCTTCCACTTCAAAATCAACTCTAACTACCTCTCCTTGAGAAACACTATTGATTTTTTTATTCTTCCACTTAAGCATGATTTTGAAAATCTCCATCTGCTTTTTGCTATAGGAATTAATATTATCTGAAGTAAATGTAAGACTTCCAAGTAAAATATTAAGTAAAAATAACGTATATTTTTGATCTTCAGTAAGGCTGTTATTTTCACTTCTTAATATAAAAACATCAGGATCATTCAAAAACACTCTTTTATCTAGATGCTGCCTACCAATAGTACTTGTAAGAGCATTAATGGTAGATACACGCTCTCGATAATTCATTGTGCTTCCAAATTTATTTTCCCAAGTTAAATCTACATCACTACTCACACGACAATAATCCACTAAACCAAAGGCTGGTCCTAACGGAACTCCACAGCCTAGAATAAGTTTATCCCCTACTATTTCTCTTAGGAACTCCATAAATTCATACATAATTTCACCACGAGTCTTATCATCTCGCTTTATAAGAGCCACAGCATATAGAAAATCTAGTTTCACCAAGTCATAATTCCACTTATTTAACACTGTATCAAACACTTCACGAAGATATTGACGAACCTCTTCATTATAAAAATCAAGAGTATAGAAATTCCCACTCCATCCCGGATTATATCCTGCTTTAGCAACTACCCATTCAGGATGCTTTTTATAAATATCCGAATTTTTTTCGCACACTATTGGTGCAAGCCACAAGCCTGCTTTATAACCATTTGCTCTGATTTTATCAGCTAATGCTTTCATTCCATTTGGAAACTTTTCATTAATATTTAGCCAATCACCAACTGCATGCTGATATCCATCATCAATTTGAAATATATCTATAGGTAGCTTTCTTGAACTAAAAGCTTCTAAGTTCTCCAAAATATCTTTTTCTGTAACCTTCGTATAATAGTTGTACCAGCTTGTCCACCCTGTGCAAGGTTCTACTCTAGGAGCACTGTAATTTCCAGTACTAAAATATTTATCAAAGATATCATGTTCTTCACCTTGTGCAATGAAAATATCAAATAAAATTCTAGGCTTATTTACAACTAAATCCACACTATCTTTTACAATAACAAGATTCTTTTCTTTCTTATCATACTGAAATAACGTATATCCTGTTTTCTCAATTAGTGATCCTACAAAACTAATAAGATTTTTTTCTCTTATATAGGTGTAAGTCCAGCTATGCAATGCATTTTTATTATGCTTATAGAATCTATAATCTCCATACATAGCCATTATCGGTCTTACTATTGGATTAAGCCTTGGAATAGTTTCATTTATTTTAAATTCACGACTATCAGTCCAAGTTTGATATCCATTCAAATATATAGGAGTTTCCTCAGTAAATTTTGCATCTGTTCGCAAAGTACATTCCTTTAATATAAGTTCTGTCTTAGGCAAAAGAGTAATTGTAATATGTTGTCCCCCATTTTCTTGCTTTGTAGAAAATTCTAATGACAAGTCCTCATTATTTATATTGCCATCGTAGGTTAATACCTTTTTTCCCGTACTATTTATTTTCTTATACGCTAATTTTCCTAAAGTAATCCTCATTATTTATACCTCCATTTACCTATGTTGAAATATACTTAACAGCCATCTCTATGATTAAATTTAATTGTGCAATAGCTTCTATTTCATTGTCACTTTTAAGTATGTTACCTCTTAAGACCAACTTCTCACTCAAACTAAGTACTGCATGAGTTACAGTTGCATAGAAAATATATTCTTCAACTTCCTGCTTAATAGTTCCATCTTGCTTTCCTTCTTGGAGAGCTTTTACTAGTATTCCTCTTAAATCCAAAATGTTCTGCTCATAAATCCGCAAAGCTTCTGCATCAATTTTCTCTTTAACAACATAGTTATCAAACTCATCTAAAAATCGAATGAATTCAGGATATTCTTGATAAAGGATAACATAAGAATTCAATATATTTCGTATTTTATCTATCCCTTTGCAAGTATTACTGCTCTCTGGTAAAATACGTGGCATAAGACTGCTTATCTCACTTTGCCAAAACTTTATTGCAGCAACAATAACTATTTGTGGTTTGTTTTCAAAATGTCTGTACACAGTTGCAGGACCAACTTCAGCTTTTGCCGCTATATCATTTATAGAAGTTGAATCTATTCCTTTTTCTACAAAAAGACTTAGAGCTGCTGAAATAATTTCATCTTTTCTTCTTTCAACTTGTTCCATTCTCTCATTGTTCCGTTTTTCTTTTAAATCCATTTTTAGTCCTCCAAAGTAGCTTAATCTAAACTTAAGATTCTATATTTGATATTGTAAATTCATATTTATATTGCTTATTTTTATGAATAATGTATGGTTGATGTAACCCTGCCATTCCAGGTAAATCTCCTCCAACACCACATTGCATATGGTCAATATTTAGTGTGATAAAATCACGTCTTGGCAATTCATGAATATGATTAGCTTTTTCAAGATCACTTTGTGAATATGGCCATGCACTGAAATTCAATAGATTTTCATCTGAAGATTCTATATGAATACCTCTTCCCTGTGCATTCATAATATTTACAAATCTAACCTCAGTATGATTTCCATTTTCTTGTGGTCTCATATAATTATGAATAAGCTCATCAATTTTAGCAGTGTGAACCTTTATTTTAGCTCCAGTGTTACGATCACAATAGTTCTCATGAGGCCCCTTTCCAAACCATGTAAACTTGTCATATTTATTAGGTAACTTCATAGAATATCCTATACGGTACATATCTTTTTTAGGTAATATATTTGCAGATACTTTAATATTGCCTTTTCCATCAATAAAATATTCCGTAATCATATCTCCCTTGCAATATGAAACCTTATATTTAACTAAGACACGAACATCCGTGTCATTTTCATAAACCTTAATATCTTTTACTTTGATATTTTCTGTGGCTTTTAGCCATTCTCTTCTAAACACAAATTTTTCAACTCTAGGTTCAAAGTTTGCAAACCCCATATCATTGTCTGTAGGTACTCTCCAGAAGTTTGGTAGCATAGTGCCATCTAAAAGTTCCCCATAACCATAATTGAGAGATTGTATTCCTCCATTTTCTTTAGAAATTTTCATAGTGAAATTCTTATTTTTCAAAGTAACAACATCTTTCTTTTCAGAAACTTTTACTTTCTCCACTACCTTAAGATGCAAAGCCTTCTTCTTAGCAGGTTTTAACTTAAATTCTTCCCAAGCAATTTCATAATCTTTATCTGCCCATATAGTATCTTCTTTTAGTTTAAATGATACTAACAAATGATATTCTGCTTCATCTTCAACATTAACACTTGGTAAATCAATCTTTAATTCTTTTTTACGCAGTGGTTCTATATCAATATTTTCTACAGTTTCTTTTGCAATTGAAACTCCATCTTCTAACAAATCCCACTCTATTTTATACATTGATAGATTTCTAAACATATATTGATTATCTATCAAAAGTTCTGCTTGAGGATTATTCTTTATTGAAAAGTGTTTAAGTTTCACTTTAATCTCACTGTAAACCTTCTTAACTTCATATAAAGATGGATGTGGAGTTCTATCTGCAAAAACAATACCATTCGCACAGAAATATCTGTGTGTCTTTTCCTCTCCAAAATCTCCACCATAAAGCCATTTATCAGTTCCATCCTCTGATTTTACATGAATAGCTTGATCTACAAAATCCCAAATGAAACCGCCTGCCATATTGTCATACTTTTCAAAGACATCCATGTATTCTTGGAAGTTACCTAAACTATTTTCCATAGCATGAGCATATTCACATACAACTACTGGCTTTCCTGCATATTGATGAGGTTTTACTGGCTTGTTATCAGCAGTAAGCTTATTTAGTAAATTATCAAAAGCAGATATCTTAACCTCTTCATGTTTCCCTAAAGTCTCTAATATTTCAACAGTTGGATACATTCTAGATAAAACATCACTTACACTTATGTCATAATCACCTTCATAATGGAATGATCTTGTATCATCTAATTTAAGTGCAGCGTCCTTCATCTTTTGAAAGTTAGAACCATATCCAGCTTCATTTCCTAAAGACCACATAAATATGCAAGGATGGTTTCTATCACGAAGAACCATACGTTCCATACGATCAACTACAGCCTTTGTCCAAAGAGGATTGTCTCCAGGTACATTCTTTCTACGTACAGCATGAGTTTCCATATCAGCTTCATCCATAACGTAAATTCCATAAATATTGCACAATTCATATAAATAAGGATCATTTGGA
Organism: Clostridium sp. TW13; assembly: GCF_024345225.1. Lineage (NCBI taxonomy): Bacteria > Bacillati > Bacillota > Clostridia > Eubacteriales > Clostridiaceae > Inconstantimicrobium > Inconstantimicrobium mannanitabidum. The sequence continues at coordinate 656,646 of NZ_BROD01000001.1, read as the reverse complement.
TAATGACTTGTCCTTATTGCATTAATATTATTTTGTTTCATAATCTTTAAATCTTGATGATATCTTTCACGAGGAACTGCCCATCCATAGTCAGGATCATAATCATGACGGTTTACCCCTCTAATTAATAACGGAACACCATTAATTAAAATCTTTTCATTTTTGATTTCTACAGTTTTAAATCCAAAAGTTATAGTTTTAACTCCAATAACTTTATTCTCTCTGTCCTTTAAAACTATGAAAATGCGATATAAATTAGGTTCATCCGCACTCCATTTTCTTGGCTTTTTTATATGTTCCTTAAATTTCAATGTTTGCTGAGATTTCGCACTTAACACCACTTCAGAATCCAAAATATGCAAAGCGTTAAAATGTGTATACTCAGATAAAATCACATTAACCTTTATAAGTTCATTGCTATTTGTTTTATTACTTATTAATGTATCTATGAGTAACTCACAATCCTCATATTTTTCATCAAAAGTTGATCTTGCAAAAATATCTGCTGCATACACTAGTGCTTCACTATAAATATATACAGCTCTGTAGATTCCGCTAAAAAACCACATATCTTGATCTTCTAAGTAAGTGCCATCTGAATATCTAATTACAAATACAGAAATCAAGTTTTCACCACTATGCACATAATCTGTAATATCAAACTCTGCTGGAGTCATTGACCCTTGTGAGTACCCAACTTCTTTACCATTGATATAAAGATAAAATGCAGACTTTACTGCTCCAAAATGTATAAAAGTTTTTCTATCCTTAAAATTCTGAGGCAATGTAAAACTATGCTTATAATATCCAAATTCATTTTGTTCATGATCAATAGATGGTATCTGTGATTTTTTTGTACTTAATGCAGGTGGATATGCAAATGCCAAATAGTAAGGCTTCCCATAACCATTTAATTGCCATATCCCAGGTACATTTATTTTTTCCCAGCCCTTGTTAAAATCGTTTACAAGAAAGTCATCAGGTTTTTCATGATTCCCTCTATACCATTTAAAATCCCATTTGCCATTTAAGCTCACTTTATATTGAGATTCTTCATGTTTATAAAAATCTTCTATACTGTCATATGGCATCATAATTGCATGCGCCATTTCTTTATTCTTACCAATTACTTTTGGGTTTTCCCAATCAAAACGATATGTTTTTTCCATACAACTCATCCTCTCCTAGCAAGCATATTACATAATTAATAATACTCGCAATAGATTCATTATTTAAGCAAGTGATAGTGCCACTATCACTTTGATACTCATTATATCATTTCCATATATTGAAATCAATATATTTATTTTCATCTAACTACAATTTTTTTACTTCTTAGCTATAAAATCAAAAATAAAGATAAAAAAACTCTTAAGTGAATACTTCACTCAAGAGCTTTTTCAATATATTAATTAAATAAGTAACTTGTCATTGATAATGATCCTAGTTCACAGCAATCATTAAATATTTCAACTTTATCATTATCTGTTAATGTTCCTAATATATAAACTAGTGGATAGAAATGATCTGGCGTAGGTACAGCTAAACTTGCACTCTTTCCTGCATTTCTATAGTTAATAATATCCTGAAACTGTCTACTAACTATTTTATCTTTGATATAATTATCAAATTCTTCTGCCCAATCATAGCCACCATCCATATCCCAATTAATTGCAGAAAGGTTATGAACAACATTCCCACTAGCCAATATCAATACTCCTTTTTCTCTTAAACTGCTTATCTGTTTTCCTATCTGAAAACAAACCTCAGCATCAGCAGTGCTATCTATACTAAGTTGATACACTGGAATATCTGCTTCGGGATACATTCTATTAAGTATTGACCAAGTACCATGGTCGTATCCCCAACTATTGTCTATTTTAACATCTCTACTAATTAATTTTCCTGTAAGATGAGCTAACTCTGGTGCTCCATCTGATTTATACACTATCTGGTATAATTCATCAGGAAATCCATACATATCATAAACCATTTTAGGATGCTTTGCATCTGTCATTCTGGTGCCATTAGTATACCAATGCGCTGAAATTGAAAGTATTGCTTTAGGCTTTGGAATCTTACGTGCAACTTTCTCCCAATTCATAGAATACATATTATCTTCAATTGCATTCATAGGGGAACCATGCCCTACAAATAACACTGGCATTTTTTCTAGCAAACCAAATTTGTTTTCATTGCTTTCCATAAAACAACACCGCCTTCAAAAATAAAGTATAGTATTATTTTAAACTACCTTCAGTTACTTTTCTATAGAATTTTTATTAATTAATAATAATTTTCTTTAAATATAATCTCTCAATCCTTCTTCATCTAAAATTACTATCTTTTTAGTGCCAATAATCTTTATAAGCTTTTCATCTTCAAACTTCTTTAACTTTCTACTTATAGTTTCTCTTGTGACTCCTATGTAGTTGGCCATTTCTTCTCTGGATAGTGGCAATTCTATAGATATATTCTTTTCTAATAGCTCGCCATATTTCTCAATTAAATCTATTAATAAATATGCCATTCTTGAATCAACATCATTGGTTGCTAGATTTTGAACCAAGTTCTCTACCTTTGCCAATCTTTCTCCCATAGTTTCCAATACCTTCATTGCTATTTCTGGATTTTTCATTATTATATTTTTCATTTCATCTTTTGTAAGAGTACATATCTTGGAATCAACTATTGCTTTAGCATTAAAAGTATACTTTGAAGCATTTATTAGATCTAACTCTCCAAAAAAGTCTCCATCAGAAAGTACATGAAGTATCTGTTCCTTTCCGTCTTTTGTGTATTTATATAGCTTTATTTGTCCTTGATTTATGAAGTAAAGTGTATTTCCTATATTTCCTTCTGAAAAAATTTTGTCACCTTTAGAAAATTCCTTATGATTGATGGTGTCTACTATTTCCACTAATTCTTCATCATTAAGATTTTCAAATATAGGTACTTTACTGGCACAAAGCCCTCCTCTGCAGCCATCACAACAGTTTCCACATTTTATGCTCATAATACTCTCTCCTTTGCTAACTATTTAAAATATACATCAAGTAAATTTACTCTTTCTTTTTCCCAACAGCTGCTAGATATATAACGAATTCATCATCGCCATCTAGCTCCAAAAGTTCATCTATCTTTTTTTGATCATATATGCCTATTGCACAAGTTCCCGCTTTAATAGATTCACTAGCTAAGTAAAGATTTTGGCATACATGCCCAATATCTATTAAAATTTTCTTATGTGCTGTAACATCAAATTTCCACTCTGAACGATATGGTGTTGTACTCCATGCAAATATCACAGCTGCTTTCTTTGCAAAATTAGGTACGAAAGGCTGATCTAAAGTGATTTCATCTATTTTATTACCTATTTCATCTAATTTATACATGGACAAAAGTTTATGTTCAAATGGAAGATATCTATACACTCCACTTTGTACTCCTTCTACACTTAAAATAAATAAATAAGTTTCAAAAGAATGTGTTGCACCACTGCATGGAACTGTTCTAAGTGTAAGTCCAGCTTTATTATTTCCTGCAATCCCCTGAGTTGCCCATAGTAAATATGATAACTCCTCTAAACTCATTGATTCTTCTGCATAAAATCTTGTACTTCTTCTATCATTTATACAATCATAAATGTTTAGTTTCTTCACAATTTCTTTATGTACTTTAGGCAGCTCAATAATATCTGATGATAAATCATAATTCTTAAAACCAGTTGGCTGAGGTACACCTTTCATTTTATCAGTTTTTATGTTTTTAAACTCATCAAAATTAGATTTTAAAAAATTTCTATGTTCTTCATATCTTTTCATACAACTTTCCTTCCTTTACTTATCTACTTAAAAATTAAATTTGAAAAAATCCTAGCCAATTATCAATAGCTAGGATTTTATATAATATATAGGCTTGGGAGAGATATTATTTAAGCTAATGTGGTTAGCTTTGAACTAATAATTGATATTATTTTATTAAGCTTCTAAGAACATCTTCATATCAGCTTCAACATTAGTGATTCCACCAATGCCAAAGTTGTCAACTAACACTTTTGCAACGTTTGGTGATAAGAATGCTGGAAGTGTTGGTCCTAAGTGAATGTTCTTAACTCCTAAGTATAATAGTGATAATAATACTATTACAGCTTTTTGTTCGTACCATGCTATGTTATATGATATAGGTAACTTATTAACATCATCTAAACCAAATACTTCTTGAAGTTTTAAAGCTATCACAACTAATGAATATGAATCATTACATTGTCCTGCATCTAATACTCTTGGAATTCCTCCAATGTCACCTAGGTTTAACTTATTGTATTTATATTTTGCACAACCTGCAGTTAATATAACTGTATCTTGTGGTAAAGCTTTTGCAAAATCAGTATAGTAATCTCTTGATTTAGCTCTTCCGTCACAACCAGCCATTACAAAGAATCTCTTTATAGCGCCAGTCTTAACAGCATCTACAACCTTGTCAGCTAATGCTAGAACTTGATTATGAGCAAAACCACCAACTATTTGTCCCTTTTCTATTTCTGTAGGAGCACTACACTTCTTAGCCTTAGCAATTATCTTAGAGAAATCCTTAGTTCCATCAGCTTTAGCTTCTATATGTTCACAGCCTGGCATTCCTGTAGCCCCTGTTGTGAATAGTCTACTCTTATAAGAATCCTTTGGAATTACTATACAATTTGTAGTCATAAGAATTGGTCCATTGAATTTTTCAAATTCTTCTTTTTGCTTCCACCATGCATTACCATAGTTTCCTGCAAAATGTTTGTACTTCTTAAACTTTGGATAGTATTGTCCTGCAAGCATTTCACCATGAGTATATACATCTACTCCTGTACCTTCTGTTTGCTCTAATAGCATTTCTAAGTCTCTTAAATCATGTCCTGAAATTAATATTCCTGGGTTAGTTCTAACACCAATATCAACAGTTGTTATTTCAGGGTGTCCGTAACTTTCAGTATTAGCCTTATCAAGTAATGCCATACCATCTACACCAAACTTACCTGCTTCTAATGCTAAAGCAACCAGGTTATCAGCTGTTAAACTATCATCTAAAGTTGCAGCTAAAGCTTTTGCCATAAAGGCATGAACTTCCTCGTTGTCATAACCTAAGTTCATAGCATGCTTCATATAAGCAGACATTCCCTTTAATCCATAAGTGATAAGTTCTCTCAAACTTCTTATATCTTCATTTTCAGTTGCAAGTACTCCAACTTTTTCAGCTTTTTTATCGAATTCTATTGTATTGTCAGCAGTCCAAGTTGCTGCATCTGGCATTATCATTTCAGTAGTTTGCATACCGAAGATTTTCTTAAAGAAACCACCATTTACTTTAACATCTCCAACTTGTCCACCAGCATTAATAACTTTAACCTTTAATGCTTCTCTTATATTTAAAGTTTCTTTTACTCTATCTAATATAGAATCTCTATCAAAATTAGCATTTGTAATTGTTGTAAATAGATTTTCTACTATAAATTTATCAACTTTGCTGTCAGTAACACCAACTTTTCTTCCTTCATGGCTTACTATAGCTAATCCTTTAGTTACATATATTAATAAATCTTGAGCCTTCGCTACATGTTCATCTTTACCACATACACCTTTTACAGTACATCCAGCACATCCAGCAGTCTCTTGACATTGATAACAAAACATTGACATATTTTATGTCCTCCTTATTCCTTATAATAATAAATATTTTTTTCATTAGCTTGTTGCTATGAGTATATATTACTAAAATACTCTGATATAATCCGTAACATTTGTTACGAAATAAAATAAATTTATTTTTTATTTTGTTTCAGGGGTAAATCCACAGTATCCTATTTCATCACATCTTTTTTTCATATCATCCCATACTTCTTTATCACTAATAGCTTCTATAGCAGTAGGATATAAAATATAATTTTCTTTAAATATGTGATCCCTTAAATTGAAGATAATGTATTTTGCTGTCTCATCTACTTGCACCTTAAATTCATTAAAATCTAATTGTTGAACTTGCTCTGCTAATTGTTTTAATAGTTTTTTCTTTGCTCTTAAATCATCATGTTCCATTCTCATAATTCTTGTCGGACCTGTGATTTCTCTATCCTCCATCTCTGCAAACAATACCTGTTCTTCTCTTTGATGGTGATTTTCTGCATCTAATATGTTGTTGATAACAGTCAGCAATTCTTCAAATTCCATAGCATCACTGTTATAACCTCCTAGCTTTTGAATTCTAGCATTTATTTCTTCAAGCTCAGTTAAAAACTCAAGTATCCTATCATGTTCAGCAATAAAAGTATGCATAACATGACCCGGCTCAACCTTTGTTTTTATCTTATCAAGTTCACCTTTTAGAACTTCCATATGAATATCACAAAGATGTCTTAAATCATGGGGATTCATTCCTTTTTCTATTAAATTTTGTTCTGCAATTGATAGTTCAATTGGATTTATATTAGAAACAATATTTAAAGCTTCTTTTCTTAGATTTTCTGTCACGCCTTCATTGTTTAATCTTTCTAAAACATCAGTTAATTTTTCTATCTTATTGTTATTCATTCTCCATTCCTCCTTGATATAGACCTGAGAAAAATTTGTATGTCTCACGTCTCTATGTGCTTATTCTACGAGAATTTCATCTATAAAAATATGATTCAAATCAAATTTAAAAAATATATAAAAAAATGATACAAGACACATTCGTATAACATGTCTTGTATCATTTCTCTTTCTAAACTGTCACTATACATGAGTTAACTTCTTTTCATTTAAAATCTCTCATAAATTACTTTTCCAACTCTCTCAGCTCTCATAGATCTTTATATTCCAAATGAGTATAATCAACAATGTCAAAAAAATATGGCATAGTACTACACTCTTCAAGTTCATAATGAAGTTTTGATAAAATATAAAAATTTACATTTTCACAATAAGTGCATAAAAAGTTTCTTCACAGCATATCTTGTATAGTTGGAAAATTTACATTATAGAGATATTGCATCTTGCAATAATTAAAATCTCAAAATAAGTAAAGGAGGATTTTATTATGCCTAGTTTGACTATACGTGGAGTAGTAAGCAGATCTTTCAATTACACAGTAGTTATGTACAGTTCCGTACTAGGGACTTTTGTCGTCACACCAACTGAGGGAGCATTTAGTAACGAAACAATTGGTGTTACAGTCGAACATAGCACTTTGGTAAATGGTATACCAGCAAAAAATGCGCGACTTGAAAATATTTTAGCTGAAGGAGCTAAAGTAGAAGTTGTGTTAACAGATTCGCCAGTAGAAATTAAGCCTGAGGGATGGACTGCAGTTGCTAAATATTCGGCAACTGCTGCTTCGATTAATATCCAATCTAAAGTCAGCATAAAAAACAGTACATCTTGCGTAAAAAATACCGCAGCAGCTAATTTTCTATTAACAAAAGAAGATGTAACAGTAAAACCTGCTGAATATTATTCAGTTGTAATTCAAAGTCAAGAGTCTACAGGCTATTATTGGCATATGAGTGACTTCATGGATGATAATGTACAATTCCTAAAAAGAGAAGTAGTTCCATATAATGAGCTTTTAGGGTCCCCAGGAATAACCATATTCATGTTTAAAGCTGTCGACTTCAAATGTAAGCATACAATAACTTTTAATTTGGTATCTCCAGCCAAAAAAGTAGTTGATGAAATTCTAATTCGTGTAACTGTCACAGATTAATTTTCTAATTAATGCTTATAACATTAATATAATAAAGATAGATGGTAATAAAATGATCTTTAAAGGTTATTTTGCTACCATCCATTTTTCATACTTACAGCTGTGAATAAAAATACTGCTTTACTTTATTATAATCCTCTATATTATCTATATCCATAAGTATACCTTGATCTTCTACCATAACACTTGTAACCTTATGTACTTCTATAAAATTCCTTAAGGATTCATAACTTTTATTATATAAAATATCATCTATGTAAGTGCTTTTAATAAGTATAGGATGCCCATTCTCCCCCCTATAAGTAGGGCTTACTATATCACTTTCAGATTGTATAATTTGCCCGTATGTACTTTTATTAATCACAGCATAATCTCCTGGAATAAGCAAAAAGCGTTCAGATGTGACTTGCTTTAGTCCTGTCTTTACTGAACTGAACATCCCTTCCATATAGTTAGAGTTCAAAATTACTTTTACTTTTCTATATGGCTTTAATATTTCTGATATCAAATCATAGTTGTAACCACCAACTACTATAATTCGTGAGCATACATCATACATGGATTCTATACATCTTTCAATTACAGTCTTATTTCCTATCATTAAAGACATCTTATATTTCTTCATTCTACTTGATAATCCTGCTGCAAGCACTATTCCTTCAATATTCATTATAATCCTACCTCTTATGTATTCTACATATTTTATCCCTTTAAGTAAAGATATGTTAGTTTGATTTTACATTAGTGTTTCCAGCTAACATTCTTTTATACGAAACCTCTTAATAAAAACTATAATTAACAATAAAAAAGAACTATAGATAGGTTTGTCCATCTATAATTCTCCTTATTGTGTAACTCTTTATATTATACTTGTTAATAACATCTTTAATGCAACCTTCTCTAATTACAACATACATTTCTTTTTCTGAATTCAAGCACCAACTAAATAATCTATGAAATCCCTTTTCTTCAAGTTCTAACGGTCCAATTTCATCAATAAATATAGGCTGCTTAGTTGATTGGAGTATAGAAACTATTATACTTTCCGCAAAATCTAATCCCTCTTTTGAAAAACTATAATTATAATAATTAAATGCTTCATTCCATTCATCGGGCTTTTTTCCTATGACTGACCACAACTTACCTTTTCCTGTGGACAATTGAATAATTTCTTGTCCAATGTAACAATCGTCAATATACACCTTTCTACTGATAAAGCCATCTCCGCTGCCTATAATCTTAACAAGCTCTATAAAATTAGTGGTTTTACCTGAATCAATACTTCCAGTAATTATATTTATCATATATAAAGCTGTATAAAAACAGCAAGTGCAAGCATTAAGGCTGATATAACTGGTCTTGTGGAATAATTTCTTCTACTTTCTTCTGTTGTTTTAGTAATTAACTTTTCTCTAAGTATTAAATACATGGCAATTATAATAGTATTTACTAAACTCTCTAATATCATAAACTTTAAAAATGGCTGCCATCCTCTTAACACTGATACTGCTAAGATAGATTGCGGCATAAATAGCAAATAAATATCATATAAGCATCTCCATGATAAATTTAATACTCCCACACCCATCATATTAGTTTTCTTCTGCTTTTTTTCTAATACTTTATAGAAAATTACTAGCGCTACAGCCTCTAATATTATAGAAATTACAGGATTTAATACTTTATCTATTCTTGGTTCAATAAACATATTGGTTAATTTTATTGATGCAGTGATAAATGCTCCATACAGCATACATTGAGCCTCGCCTGTTTTTCTATAGATTTTATCCATAAAATAAAAAGCAATAGGAAACCATATGCACCAGCCAAAGCTAAAATTTATTCTGTGCAGAAAATATCCCAAAGTAGCTTCAACTATTCCCCAAAGTGAACCCCAAAATATAATAATGCTTATATTTCTCAAAAAATTCTTAGAATTCTTGATTGACTCAATTTTATTAAACATTTTATTCTCCCAAATCATATATTCTCTACAGTATATTTAAGTTTATAAAAATATATGTTTAGGGCTGTAAACATATTTGATTATTTTGAGATTAAATTATTAGCTAGCACTGATTTTATGGCATCTCTTATCTCCTCATATCCAGTACATCTGCAAATATTAGATTGTAACCATTCTTCTATAATATGATCATTTGCATCTGGATGAATTTTAGATAAAGCATGACAAACCATTATAAATCCTGATGTGCAATAGCCACATTGAAAACTCCAATTATGTACAAAAGCCATTTGAGTTGGTGCATCCTCCAAGCCCTCTACAGTTAATATTTTTTTTCCTATTGCTTCAACCGTTAACATCAAACAAGATTTTATTGGCCAGCCATCCACAAGCACTGTGCACGAACCACAATCTCCATTTTCACAACCTGGCTTAGCTCCTGTAAGTCCCAATTCGTTTCGAAGTGTATTCAACAAAATATCAGAGGGCTTTACTGCAACTTCTTTTTCTTCTCCATTTACATTTAAAATTATTATTGTTTTGCCTGAGATTTTTTGCATTACCTATCCCTCCAACTTTTCTATAACTTCCATAAGCATTTTTTGCAGCATAAATTTTCTAAAATCAGCAGACCCAGCTAAATTACTCAATATGGAATCATGAAGACTCTCTACTATTTTGTTTATTCTCTCTTTATATGGCAAGCTTGATTCAATTAAATACTCCTCAATTAGTGCGGATCTAAAAGGATAGTCACATACCCCACTAAAAGCTATATTTATTTTCTTTTCATCTTTTAATGCTGCAAGAGTAATTAATGGATAATCAATCTTATCACTCTTTGTTCTTTTAACGTGCAAATAAGGTAGAGATAAAAATTTTTCATCCACTATGAAGTTAACTATAAATTCTCCGCCATTAAGCCTTATTTTTTTATGAAATACTTCTTTCAGTGGAACCTGCTTAGTACCATTTGAAGTTGCAATAACTACTTGACTATTAGCAACTAGAAGAGGTAGAACTGCTTCCTTATAAATAATTGTACCTGCTATATTTCCTCCAAGAGTTATTTTATCTTGTATAGTATGATCTGCTATTCTTTGTACAGCTAATGAAAGCAAGGGAAATAAATTTGCTTCAGCAATTTGTGTAAGAGTAACAGTTGAACCTAAAATCAATTTATTATTCCTTATTTCTTGAATGTTGCATTCTGAAATTCCTTTTATATCAATTATAGCTTCAGTGTACACATTACAGGCTCTCGCCATGCTTATTATTTCAGTACCTCCACCATAGTATAACGGCTGCTTTCCCTTGTAACTTAATTCAATAAATAATTGAACAGCTTCTTTAATTGTTTCTGGTTTATAGTAATCAAAATCAAAGGGTATCATATTTTCCTCCAGTCTTAGCCTTCCAAATTTCTTCTGGTGTAATAGGCAATTTATCAAATTCATAGTCCGTAGCTCGAGAAATAGCATTAGCAAATGCTCCTGGAATAGCTATTATCCCATGCTCAGCAAATCCACGTGCTCCAAATGGCGCATCTGCCTGAGGTGTCTCCACAAAGTCCACTATATATTCAGGATTCTCGCCATATCTCATCACCTTATAATTACGTAAAGTAGTACTTTGGAGCCTACCTTCCTCATCATAGGTAAAAGCTTCACGGGTTGCCACTCCAAATCCCATGTTTATTCCTCCCATAATCAGCCCTCTTGAAGTTTTAGGATTAATCACTTTTCCTGCATCAACAACAGTAATAGCCTTCAAAAGTCTATAGGTAAACATTTTGGGATCATATTCTATCTCTACTGCTTGAGCACCTACTGTCCATGCTGGACCTGCTTTCCCCTTGCCAGTTTCTTCATTTAAATTAGTCAAATTGCTCATTATAAAATTTCCACGCCCAAGAATTTGTCCTTGTACTGCAAGACCTTGAGGTTCTTTATAGCCTTTAACTAAATCTTTGAATGCAAGATATGTATCTGGATCCTGTTTTAAAAATACCCTCTCATTGGCTACATCAAAATCGTCTGGCGGATACTTTAATGCAGTAGAAGCCACAATTTTCAATTGACTTATAAGATCCTCAGCAGCTCTAAGTACTGCATTTCCTCCCATATATGTTGTCATACTTGCAACTGTCTTCCAATGTTCTGGAGAAACTTGAGTATCAACTGTCATCATTACATTGATTCTGTTCACATCCATTTTCAACTTTTCAGCTAATATCTGTGCTAAAGTAGTTTTGCTAGCTGGACCAATTTCTACTGCACCGCAATTCAAGTTTACACTTCCATCTGAGTTGAAAGTGATCAATGCTCCTGAACCAGCATCTGTAGGAGAATCTGATGTTTTCCAAAAGCATCCCATACCTTTGGCTTTAATTAATCCATCATCGTTTTTAATTACTTGACCTTCATCCCAATTTGATAATTCTTTTAGTTTTTTTAAACATTCTGATAGATTACCAACATTGCTTAATGTTGTTTTTACTTGAGTTGGTGTGTATTGATTAGGTTGTATAGCATTTTTTATTCTTAATTCTAATGGATCCATACGAAGTGCTGTTGCCAGTTTATCTATCATTCTTTCCATACAAAATGTGTACTCTAAATGACCAAAGCCTCTAAATGAAGTAACATACGTATGGTTAGTATAAACACAGATTGAATCACACCATATATTTTCAATATTATATGGCCCTGAACAATCTACTGCTATTGCCTTTGCCATACGTGGACCTATATCTGAGTAAGCTCCACCATCAAGCATATAACTAGCTTCAAGAACTTTTATAACTCCATCTCTTGTAGCTCCAAGTTTCAAACTTGCCTCAAGTCCAATTTTACATGGAGAAGTCTTAATATCCTCTTCTCTTGTGTTAGCAAGCTTTACTAATTTGCCATTAGCGGCCCTTGATGCAAGATAAGCTATAAGTTCAAGCTGTATAGGTGATTTCCCACCAAAGCCTCCCCCTACAAGCGGAACTTTTATAACTACATTTCCTTCTGGAATATCATAATATCTACTTAATAGAGTTTTAACAAAAAAAGGAGATTGGGAAGATGTTTCTATTATCACCTTTCCATCAGGCATAATCTGTGCTCTTACATTTCTAGTTTCCATAGCAATATGATCTGATTGAGGAATAGAAAACTTAGCTTCCACTCTAATTTCACTTTCTTCCCAAGCCTTCTCCACATCACCTTTTCTTATCTGAATTCTATCAGAAACATTTGTATTAGCTTCTGGAAATACATCATTTACGGCTAACCTATATTCATTTAATTTCTCATGAACAAGAGGCGCATCAGCCTTTAATGCTTCATATATTGAGCTAACCACAGGCAAAGGTTCATAGTCAACTTTTATAAGTTCTAATGCTTTCATAGCTTCCATTTCACTATTAGCTACAACTACTGCTACAGGTTCACCATAATATCTAACTTTATCTCTTGCTATTGGAGGTCTATCCTCTATTAATGCTCCACAAAGTACAGGAAAGTAGTCTCCAGCTATAACAGCCTTCACCCCCTGTGCTTTCTTTGCTTCGGATATATCAATTGATTTTATTATTGCATGTGCATAGCGACTTGTAAGTATCTTAGCAGTTAACATTCCTGGACTATTTGTATCATCAACATATTTAGCTGCACCAGTAACCTTATCATACGCTTCTTTTCTAGGTATACTCACTCCAACTATATTTGCATTGCTCAAAGGATACTCCCTCCTCTTAATAGTTCTTACAGATTTTTAATAATAGATTTATTTTTTCCACCATTTATTAAATTATTCAACTATCATATAAACAGTAAAAGAGACTTTCATATTTATGAAAATCTCTTTTACTGCTTAATCAATTAAATCTCTTACGCCTATAATCAAGCAATCAAATTTCACCTTTTCAGCAATATATTCATAACCAATTTCGTAATTCACAAAATTCACTAAATCTTTATCACTATGATTCATACAATATTTTTTAAATTTATTCATATCAACACTACAATTATCTTTACTCTCTGCAAGCACTTCTCTTCCTTTATCTAAGTTCTTATGCTCCATTTTTATCATCTCTGGCTGAGTATAGAAATCACTATTTTTTTCATGGGTTAATTCTACATCTTCTTTGCCTTTAACAGCATTTCCTATATTTATATTGTGCTTTTTTTCCTTAATTTTCTGCTTAAGCTCTTCTATTATATCTGGAACATTTTCTATTATCTCTATCTTAGAATCCATCCCCATCATTTCGTAATCAATAGACAGGTATTTTTCTAAACTTTTTTGCACTTCATAACTTATACTTTCAAGATTCCCCATTATAAATCCATGCATAAATGGAGGTTTAGGCATGTCCTTAGGCGGTAGAGGTTTCACTGAATCTATATAGCTTTCTACAATCATTGGCACCTTATCTTTTTCAACTAAAAGAAGAGGCGTATGCTTTCCCATATGTGCAAATACTACTCCTGCTATAATACTCATTGGTTGATTTATATCTCCAAATGTAAAAGCGTGACCTGCTCTATAGTCTCTATCCCACCCAAATCCTGTTTCCTCATCTTTATACTTAGCAAAATTCACTGCTATATCATATATGCTATTTCCCTCAATTCTCTGTACTCTTTTTACGTTGCGGATTTGTTCTAATGAAAGTTCAACTGATTTTGATACAGTTTTTGTTGAACCTAAAATATAAACATTAACATTTTTCATTTTTGTTATTTCCTCAAAGGTACAACGAGGAATATTGTTTTTTTGCACATACAAAATTGGAGAGCCATGATGTGCTGCCCAATAAGCTGAAGCAATCCCTTCTGTATAATCTTCTCCAGACATTATAATGATATTATCAAACACTTCTCTAAAATCGCAAACCATAGTTGCAGTTTCATAATGATTATGTCCAACCATCTGCTCTGTATTAAATCCATGAAAGGTAAGTTCTAAAGATACTGCTTTTGCAATATTCCCAACTAAAATCACCTGTATCTCTTGATATCCCTTTGGAGATAACCTTTGAATTTCCTCCAAAGTTTTTTTGCTTAAAGTATTTCCATCTGTATATAGAATGGGTGCATTAAACGGAAAGTGAACCAAAGAGCTTGCTGCTATTCCGTCAAAAACTTCATTCTCATTTACCAAAATAACTGTATTAGGTCTCATATCTGCAAACCCAATCTTAGATACTTCTATTGATGCATCAATAGGAGTATCACCACATATTCTTGTAGTATTTAATGTACACGGACAACCTTCATAATTATTATTCATTGTAAATCTCCTAAAACTTTATCAATAAATATGATATGAATTAATAATTTATTTTGATTATAGTAAAAGAAAAATACCCTAAATTAGGGTATTTCTCTTTTGCAATTTCTTAAAATAAAGGCTGCTATGCATTATTCATTCTTCTGCATTCATCTGCACAATGACGGCATGTATCAGCACAAAGTCTACAATGATCGTCTTTAAACATATCACATTCTGATGCACACTTTTCACATATTGTTGCACATACACTACTTACTTCCTTTGCATTAACACTACTTCTTGCCATAAAGCAAGCTGAAGTAGTACAAATTTCAGCACAATCTTGAAGTGTTCTGATGCACATCAACCTATCTTTAATGTTATGTTCTTGCAAACATAAATTTAAACATTCTTCACAAATCTGAGCGCATCTGTTACAAGAATCAATACAAGATTGCATTTCAGTGCCTACATGTATTAATGAATCTACTGGCTCCATCATAGCTACTTCCATAATTAATTCCTCCTTTATTTTAGATTACAAGATTTATTTTCTTCTTAATAACTAGAAATATACTGATGTAATTCTTGTGAATAATCCATAATTCAGTAGTATTTCTCATTTTAATGTGGATGCACTCTATCTCTATGCAATTACTCTGCGAGTTACATATATAAATAATGAATGGAGGTGAACTTAATATGAACGGTAATGATCTAGCAAACTTAATTGCCAATGTTGGTTTTCCTGTTGCCATAAGTGCTTATCTGCTTATGCGCCTTGAAAAGCAAATCGTTGGATTAACTGCTTCAATCAATAAACTTAATACCATTATCTCTACAAAACTTGGAGTTGTTATTGATTATACAAATGAAAATAAAAGTGCTTAATTATTTCTAAAAAACAAAATATAAAATTTAAAAAAATTCAACGTAGCCCCTTAAATATTCCAATAATTGCATATATAGAAATTGTAAGCAATGTGCACAAAGCTTAAAAGTTAAAAGTTAAAAATTAAATTTATAGGGAGGATTTTATTATGGCAGTAAACAAAACTTTAAACACCACTTCTTTTTCTATGGAGGTTGAAAGTGGAACAGATAAAACAGGAGCAAAAGTTTATAAAAAGAAGACCTTCTCTGGAGTAAAGGGTACTGCTCCAATAGAAAATATCTTTGCTGTAGCTGAGGCTATAAAGGCTGTATTAGGAAATGGCACTAGGGATTACTATTTAAATGAAGCTTCAAAGATCACTAACGCTTAATGCTTAATAATTAAATTAATGAAATCAAAAATTAGATTGTAGGGAGGATTTTT
Organism: Clostridium sp. TW13; assembly: GCF_024345225.1. Classification (NCBI taxonomy): domain Bacteria; kingdom Bacillati; phylum Bacillota; class Clostridia; order Eubacteriales; family Clostridiaceae; genus Inconstantimicrobium; species Inconstantimicrobium mannanitabidum. Next base: position 640,369 of record NZ_BROD01000001.1, on the reverse strand, counting down.
AACATGGAATATACACTATCTTTAACATTTATCAATGCTGCAGGTGACAAGGCTTCTTTAAGCATAGCAGGTGTGAAACCTACTTTAACAAAAGACGAGGTAAATAGTCTTATGGATACCATAATAGCTAAAGATATATTTGTAAACAAGGGCGTATCTTTAGTTTCAAAGTACAGTGCTCATTTGTCTCAAAAAGAAACTACTAAGTTTGACCTTTAATAATTACAACTAAATAATTAAAAAATATTTAAGCCATCAATCTTAATTTTATTCTTAGATTGATGGCTTTTCTATTAATAAATATCCCTCTAATATTTCACTTTCTCTAATTCAAGCATTTTGAGTCATTTATAATTTTAACTTTTGTTCTTGGGTTTAAACTAAAGAACTCAGGCATATAATTCTCTGCATTTTCTACCTCTACTTCAATATACTTTGCCTCATTTGAAATTAAATCAAAATCATTATCTGAAGGATTTATCCCATCTGGAGTTGCAAGATGAAGCATCCATACAAAAGTTGTAGACTGCAACTTCATCTTTACTTTTATATCTGATATCCTATTTACAGTACACTCAATATCTGCTGCGCTTAGATTTAATTTATTATAAGGTGCAAAGAAGTATCGATTTTCATTTAAAGTCTCTCCTTCGCAACTTATCTTTGCATGTAGAAAGGTTTCTTCTGGAATTATATCTTTTTTAATATCTGAAAAATCAATATTTGCATATACTCGTGTGCTATTTGCTTCTATATTTTGGGCTATTTCTCCACTTTTCAATACTTGTCCATTCACAGTTAGAATCCTATATTCAAAAAATACATCTTTATCCTCTAATGTATCGTTAATCACTGTAACTTCTATGGGCTTAACCTCTCCCTTATAATACTTTTTATAATTAGCCATCCCATCAAAATTTTGTGCTTCATAACCTTTTAGTGTTAATCCAAGTGGAGCCATTGATCTTTTCAAATAATAGTATACAGGTCTTTTGCCTAAATAATAATCAATTACAGACCAATTGTGTATACCATAAGAATCACTTAAAGTCCAAAGTAAAATTCCAGAGCATCTAAATTTTCTAGCACGTAATTCATCATAAATATGGCGCATAATCTCTGCTTGTATAACTTGACTTTTAAGAATATATTCTTGAATGTCCATTTTTGAACAATCCCCAAAATATTTATTAACTATAATATTTAGTAACTGATGCTCACTGGTTGTGTTTGTATGATATAGCCACTCATGAGAATCTGGATTAAAAGCTTCTGCTTTAATACACTTTTTTGCAGATTCAATATTCATTGCACCTATAATACCAAACTCACTCAAAAACTTAAAATCAAAATCTGTAAAACGCCATAAGTCTAAATAATGTTCCCAGTTAGGACGATGGGTAAAATGCCATGTATGTTGATCACCTTCCTCATAGCTTGCAGGCATATCCCCTCCATATGGACTACTTTCCCTATATATTCTATCTGAACAAAGTGATTTTACAAGGCTAGGCAAAAGTTCCTCATAAAAACGTCCACCATACCAAGGCAATTCTTCATGATACTCCTTAGCTGATGTATACATCTCCTGAATTTCGTTATTACCTGACCATCCAACTAAACTAACATGATTTCTAAGACGCTTTATAGCCACTGTTGCTTCTATTTTAATCTCTTCATAAAATTTTTCGTCATAATCTGGATAGTATCCGCATGCAAACATAAAATCATGCCATACCATTAATCCCAATTCATCACAACCATCCATAAAAGCTTCACTTGCATAAACACCGCCACCCCAAACACGTATCATGTTCATATTAGCATCTGCAGCTGCTTCTAGAATTCTTCTGTCTTTTTCATCAGTTATACGCCCTAATAAACAATCCGCTGGCACATGGTTGGCTCCCTTAACAAATATAAGATTATCATTTATCTTAAAGGTAAAACTTTTTTGGTTATCTCCAAGATCCTGCTTATCAATTTCTACAGTTCTTAATCCATGTTTTCTCACTGAAGTATCAATAATTTTTCCTTCATTATCTTTAATTTGTACCTTAACACAATATAAATAAGGCATCCCTGATTTATTGGGCCACCATAAATTAGGTTCCTTTATTTCTAATTTCATATTGTAATTCACTATTGAGGCTTCTAGAATTACATCTTTACTGCAAATACTAATAGGACTGTTAGCATCATCATAACGTCCATCCTTGTACAACTCACATTGAAGAGTATACTTCTCATTTTTTAATGCTTTAAGTTCAATGTTTATACCTAAACTAATATTATCTGCTTTAGATATTCTATTTCCTTCAAATTGTGTTTCAATATAAACATCATTAATATATGCTTTGTGATAACTGTCAATGTGCACATCCTTCCATATTCCACAGGTTGGTAACCAGATTGTCCAATCCCATCCATATACATATTGAGGCTTCCTCATCCATACTCTATAAGGCTGATCATTGTTCCAAGAGTATTTCATCAACTCAATTGGTTTTTCTTTCACACTATTAACACCATCATCTATTCTAACAACCAATAAGTTTTTACCCACCTTAATATTAGATGTTATATCAATTGTTTTCCCAATAAAAGCATTATTGTGACACCCAATATACTTGTTATTTAGCCAAATATCAGAAGTTAAATCAAGTCCTTCAAAAGTAATCTCCTCATAATCCTGAACGAAATCTTCTTCTATATCAAATACCTTTATATACCAAAATTCTTTTTCTTCTAACCATCTACAATCTTCACCATTTAGATCTATAAGTGGATCTTCAATAACTCCTGCTTCTGTTAAGGCAATATGCACATCTCCTGGTACTTTACATTCAATTGTATTTCCATCCTCATATAAATCAATTGCCTGCTGTAAGTTTCCTCTTCCCACATCTTGTAAAATTAATCTCCACTCTCCTGATAGCCCATATGATTGATGTTGTTTAACTTTACTCATTTTCTCACTCCCAATTTATATACTTCTTAAAATCGCATTATAAAATTATTCTATTAACTTTACAATTTCAGTAATAATACTTACTAATAAATTTCCAAAGTATTAACAATATAATACAAACATCCTTCAATATGCATACTTATTATCTCACGCAAAGTATTTATCCAATATTTACATCCTATAAAAATAATGATATACTCTTGTAATTAAATATGGCTATAAGTGTAGGAGGATTTATTATATAATGAAAAAATTTATCGTCGATTACAGAATTGCATTCTCAGTTCTATGTTTTCTAAATTCAATTTTCTTTTTTATTAATTCCAATGGCATTTTGGGCAAGATAGGTGCCTGTTTCATTTTCATAGCTGGACTATGTGCAATATTTGATAAGCAAGTAAAAAAACAACTATAAAATTTCACACGTAAGGATAACTTTTAAACAGACAGATAGAATATCCCAATATAATTGTTTGTATCAATATTGGGTTACTTCTATTTATTTTTATCTTCTTATAAAAACTCTCTAACATATATCATATGCACTGAATAGTTTAACTTTGAAGTTCTATTCTAAATATCCTTCTATAATTGAATCACTAAACTCTTCATTAAGTATATCTAGAAAAACCTCGTCATATTCATGTTGCCCATAAATAATCGCTTTTCTTCTTCTGCCTATTTCTTTAAAACCACACTTCTTACATAGCTTTAGTGAAGCTTTATTAAAGGAAAATACTTCAACCATAACATTTCTTAGATTAAGTACGTTGAAAGCAAAATCAAGCAATAGCTTCCCAGCTTCAGTTCCAATGCCACTGTTTCTATTATCCTTTTCACCTATGAACATTCCCATTACCGCATTTCTGTTTATAAAACTTATTCGCATAAGTCTTGCAATTCCAATTACCTTCTCATTAGAGTTATCTACTATATAGAAAGCATATTCACTACGACTGTTCATACCTTCTAGGTATTCTTTCTGTGTTTCATAAGTAATCATGTCTGAAATATCACCAGTTTTAATAGACATTTCAATATCATTGCTCCATTTAGCCACAACCTCTGTCATACTCGTATCTACAGGTGATAGAAAACATTTATGTCCTATAAACTTTTTTAATTGATTCATCTTTATCCCCCAAAACTATCATAATTTGCACGCTTTGATTTTTATATTTTACATAGCACTAAATTTGTGCCTAAATATTACCATTGCTTATCTAAAATTATATCTGCCTTTTACCAAAAAATAAACCCTTCAGTTTTACACTGAAGGGTTAAAAACTTTCAAGTAGTATTATTTATTTGATTTTTATATTAATGAAAATCAGCTTAATATCAATACTAAGCTAGTCCAATTTAGCAAAAATCTACATATCTATACACAATCTTAAAGCAATATTATTCCAAACCTAATCCAATCAATAGCTATAATTAAAGCTCCAACAATCAATCCTGCCTTTACGTATTTCACATTGATTTTTTCTAACTTTTCACTAATTAATGGATAAATATATAGAATATATACATAGCCTATAATTCCCCAAAAAATCATATATTGAAGGCTTGTTCTTCCATATAAATTCATGAAATCTCTTGAATAATCCCAAGATCTTGTATGCCATATCATCTCTTGAAGTACAGAACAAATAAATTCAAAGGCACCTCCACAAATTGCTGCCATTAGAAAGATCTGATACGTTTTTTTGGGTCTAAATTTATGAAATAACATGGTAAACATAACCATCGCTACACCATATATAGGATTAACGGGGCCAAGTAGTCCAGCATTTCTAAATGTTAAATGCTTATTCACAACAGTACACCAAAGGGTTTCAACTACAAATCCAATTATTGAACCAATTATAAATATCCCTAATACTTTATAAATATCTAAAATCTGTTCAAACACTTTATCTAAAATATTATTATTTTTTAATTCGTCTCTACTAATTAATTTATTCTTTCTTCCTCCAATAGAATATGTACCTCCTTCTACTATATTTCATATTTGTTCCTTCTCTATTTCAAACAAATGGTATAGCAAACCCCTAGACTAAATAGAACCTTAAAATCCAAAAGTCTACATTCAATTTATATTCATTTTATATTCAGTTTATGTTGGATAAATATCTATCAACGTTAACAATCTAATAATACTTTGTGAAAAAGGGTGTAGCTTAAATTTGCTACACCCTCTTTGCAAATATTCCCCACCTTATCATGAAATGATTGAAATTAGTCGAAAAAAATGTTATGCTACAAACGATAAACTAAAAAAAGAATATCGTTACTTCAGAACTTCTCCAATTGTAGAATTGCAACTTGGAAGGTTTTGCATATATTGAAGAGCTTATTTTTATAGGCTCTTTTCAAATGATAAAGAGAGGTAATATTATGATAAAAGTTGATAACTTGTCTTACTCCTTTCCGCAAAAAGATCTTTATAATAAGATTTCTTTTACCTTAGAAGATGATCAACATTGCGCCTTTATAGGTACGAGTGGTAGCGGAAAAAGTACACTGATAGATATAATTATGGACCCAGAAAAATATGTGTTCGATGGTACCCTAGAGATTGATCCAAATTGTAGGATTGGATATGTAAGTCAATTCTCACAACTAGATAAAATAAAAGAAACTACAGTTTTCGAATATATATGTGAAGATTTTATTAAACTACAAAATGAGATAGCCTCTATTTGTGCTGAAATGGAAACATCTTCAGATATTGATACTTTACTAATAAAATACCAAGAAGCTTTAGAGGCACTTGATGCAATTGGTGGAGATGATTTCGAAAGCAACCTTAATAAAAAATTAAATCTTGCAAACTTAAACAAGCTTAAAGATCTAACGATATCTGAACTTAGTGGTGGTCAATTCAAACTTATCCAAGTTATTAAGGAAATGCTTAATAGCCCACACTTAATGATTATGGATGAACCTGATGTGTTTTTAGACTTTGAAAACCTTAATTCTCTTAGAAATCTAATTAATTCTCACAAAGGAATAATGTTAGTAATCACCCACAACAGATATCTATTGAATCATTGCTTTAATAAAATTATACACTTAGAAAATCTTGAACTCCAAGAATTTGATGGAAGCTATATTGATTATAACTTCTCATTACTTCAAACTAAAATTGAGTTACAAGAACTAGCTATTGCTGATAATGAAGAAATTGAGAGAAACGAGCATATAATCAATAGACTAAGAGAGAGAGCAGAAATTACAGGTGAGACTGCTGCTGGAAGATATCTAAAAGGTAAAATGAAATTTCTAGAAAGATTAGAAGCTCGTAGAATAAAAACACCTTTTATTGAAATTAAACAACCTTATATCCGTTTAACTACTAATAATCCGATTGAAGAAACAATTGCTTTAAAAGTTAATGATTACAGTGTTAGCTTTGATGATACACTTTTAGAAAACATTAACTTTGAGATTAAATCTAATGATAAAGTGGCTATTATCGGGTTAAACGGTACTGGAAAAACAACTTTACTTAGAGATATCTTTAAAAATAATAATCCTGCTATTGAAATAGATCCTCACATTGAAATAGCTTATTTATCACAGCTTCAAGGTGAAATACTAAATGAATCTAATACAATACTTGAAGAATTCCTAGATGCAGGTTTTAAAACTTATGAAGATGTTGAATCATATATTTCAAACTATGGTTTTGACGAAGAAATCATAAACCAAAAAATAGGATCTTTATCTGGTGGAGAAAAGAATATACTTCAGTTAGCCAAAGTTTCTGCTAGTAAATCAAACATGTTGCTTCTAGATGAACCCATAAGTCATTTAGACACCTATTCACAGATAGCACTTGAAAAAGCCATATCAAATTATAACGGTGCGATTTTAATGATATCTCATGATTACTATTCTATTATAAACTGCGTAGATTATGTTTTAATTATTGAAGATAAGACAATTAGAAGAATGAGTATGCGAAAATTTAGAAAGATGATTTATGCAAAGTATTTTGATAAAGACTATTTAGAAATTGAACAAAAGAAAAGAGCTGTTGAAATAAAAATAGAAACGGCTCTAAAAAATACTGATTTTGAACTTGCAAAAGTTTTATCTGAAGAGTTAGAATCACTGATTAAGTTACTTTAAAATAAAAGTGTAAATAAAGCCCTCTAGTGTCTATGAGGACACTGGAGGGAAATAAATCATTTTATTCTTTTATTCACCATGAAAACATACTCCAATTAATTCATCAGTATCTGTATAAAAAGTTACATCTACTGTTTGACCATTTTTAGTCTTTGCACTAACTTGAACAGTTGGTCTTAATCCTAAATAACATAACTTCTTTAATAATAATCCACAATTTACCACACTAATATTTTATTAGTTATACTAATTTAATTCAATACGACACAAAGGTAAACTAAATTCTAACTTAATGTTTTCATTATAAAAAAAACAGAACACTGCCTTCACAACAGAGTTCCATTTTTATTTACATTATACTATCTAAAATAAGCTTAATTGCTGCACTATCTGCTTTTCTTCAAAAGTATGCATATAATTAAATATTACATCATTATTGCAAACTATCCCATGTTCTTTACATACTGAACGGAAGATATGCATAAATTTCTTACTTTCATCACTTCTTATTTCATAACTGTAACCATACTTTTTATGATATTTTTCTTTAAGCCCTGGAAAATGTTCATCTAACTTCTTATAAAAATATTCTCTATTACCATCTCTTAAAGTTAACCCCATACCAAAACAAATAATACCGTATACCTTAGCTTCTATACAATAATTTAAAATTCCTCTTAAATTTTCTTCTGTATCATTGATAAAAGGTAACATTGGATCAATCCATACAACAGTTGGAATCCCATTATCCCTCATAATCGTAAGCACTTCGAAACGTTCCTTTGTAGTGCAAACAGCAGGTTCAATAATTTTACATAACTCCTCATCATAAGTAGTAAGAGTCATTTGAACAACACACTTAGATTTCTCATTTATACTTTTCAGCAAATCTAAATCACGCAATATACGATTTGATTTTGTTTGAATACTAAGTCCAAACCCATACCTATCAATTATTTCAAGACATTTTCTTGTATGATTAAGCTTCATTTCAACATGCATATATGGATCACACATCGCCCCTGTACCAACCATACACTTCTTACGCTTTTTTCGAAGTGACTCTTCAAGTAATTGTGGTGCATTAATCTTTACTTCAATATCCTCAAAATCATGATCCATATTGTAACACCAACTCCTGCTGTCACAATAAATACAACCATGGGTGCAACCACGATATAAATTCATACCGTTACCTGGTGATAAAATCCCCTTTACTTCTTTATAATGCATACTACTTCTTCCTTTTCTATTACAACTATATAATAAGATTTATAAACACTATTATATATCATTATAGTTGACAACTATATGTCATATTTAATTAAGTTATTTATTTTACTCTCTAAAGTATTTTAGCTATAAATGATATTACTCTCGCTGCTGGAATCAGTAATAACTGTGCTAAAATTGTTCCTATTATCAAACCTTCAACAACAAAAATTATACATCTTTTAAACTGAAGTTCAGTACACTCTCCATTTATCACATCATCCGTTAACATTGATACATATGGATCCACGAAAATAACCATAAGTAATGTTGCAACACCTGTTATAACTGGTGATAAATTACTGCAAGTAGTTCTTAGTTCTGGATTTAAGCATCCAGCGTATAATGATGATAATGAACCAACAGTCACTGCTGAAAAAGCTAACGTATTTAATAAAATAACTTTTTTAGGAATCATCTTCAAACACTTTAACTGTGCTAAATTTTCTTTTTTAGGTTTTGTAACACTACTTTTAAACTGTTCTATTCCTGATTTTGAAAAAGCATGTAATAATAATTTGGGGATAGAGCGATTAACACAAAATGATTGTACTGCTTTTTCTAAGACTTTTATAAATGTTGGCATCAACAATGCTCCAATAATTGTTGCTACTGTTGTGAAACCTAGTATCCACCTAAATATATATAGCATACTTTCAACATTTCCAACCTTTATGCTATTCTCAATTTTTTTAGACAATACTGGTCCTTGAATACTATTTGCTGTTCTTGATATTAGCGCAAAAATACTGAATACTGCAGACGATACTGCTATTCTTCCTGTTCTTATGCCAACAATCCTTACAGAATACGCAAGTGTTGAAATTATTGATATTATAACTGTCAGGATTATAACTATTACTATTTGTACAGACATTCTTTTGCTCCCTTCAATAAACTATTGATTCTAATAAGAAATCAATTACAATCTATTTCCTGTTTAATTCCATATATCTCTATACATAAGTTTCCTTTTTATCCTTTATATCACACAATATAATTTTAAAACAGCATACTTTCTTATTTTTAACATTTTTTTCATACTCTCCTTTACTTTAAGAACAAAATGCGGGATTTTGTTAACAATATCTTCATAACATAATTTCTTTTTTATTCTTTCTCCATATGAAACCTAATCAAATAGCTTTTTTATAAGTTATACATAAATTCCACTTCATTACAATTTCTTAAGGAATAAAAAAAACAGCTCATATACAATTACTTTATAACTGTATATGAGCTTCACACTATAATTTTTAATATTTACTTACCCAATATCCTCAGATAATTTTAACAATTTAGAAGATAAATCATTAAGTGCTTGGCTTCCTGCTGCTATTTGGTCAGCTTGTCTAGATTGAGTTGTACTTGTATCAGTGAATTCACTTATAACGCTTACAATTTGATCTATATTTTCTTTAATCTTAGCTAGTGTTTCATTAATTTTTCCTGTTGATTCTTTGCTATTTGTAGCAAGCTTTCTTATTTCTCCTGCTACAACTGAAAAGCCTTTACCATGTTCACCAGCTCTTGCTGATTCAATTGATGCATTTAATCCTAATAAATTTGTTGTATCTGCAATACTTTTTATGTATTTAATAATGTCATCCATGCTTGCTATGCCTGCTTGAGTTTCGCTAATTAATTGATTAAAGTTTTCACTATTGCTAGATAACTTGTGTGTAGAACTACTTAAGTCCTCAGATGAAGATTCTAGTTCTTTTGAGAATAGTTGCAATGCACTTGCCATTTCAACTACTGCATTTTCTTTTTCCATAGAAATAGCGTAAGTTATAGTTCCAACTACATTTTTAGTATTAGGATTAATTAATGGAACTGCAGAAGCAACTATAGGAAATCCAAAAGCATCTTTAGGATAACGAATTGAAATCTTTTCTCTTGATTTTATTGCCTTTTCTGAGGTTCCTCCTACTATTAATTTAAGTCCTTCCTTTATACCCAAATCAAAAGTTTTAGCCTCTTTTATTGTTACTACCTTCTCATTATCAGTAATAGCCATGGTAACATCCGAATTGAATAGTGTTGGTAAAATAGGAAATATAGCCTTTACTGCTGAAAAAAATTCCTCATCACTTAAATTCATTTATAATACCTCTCTTTTAAGTTAAATTTTATTGATTTTCTCTTTATTATTATGAATTATATCAATAAATAGCAGTCATATCAATTGATATTATTGATATAAACTATATTACATTTAAGCATAATTTCTAACTTTTTAACTTTAAAGAAATATACTAACTAAAGTTCATATTTTTTGTCACATTATTAACTTTTTTGTAATCAATTTTCATTCTAATTATGATATGTTTAAAAGAAGTTCGCATATTGCAGAAATGTTATAAAATTAGAAAAAAAAATAATAAATTCTGTTTTAATTATTATTCCCTTATTTATTAATTTAGGTATATAATATCCAATAGGGACAAGCCACTTAATATGGGCTATTGTTTCCTTTAAAAAATATTTAATTAAAAGCGAAGGACGATTATAACTATGAAATCACTTACGAAACAAAATAATATTAGTAAAGCGACCTTGGGTGGAATTTTAATAGCATTAGGAGTTGTTTATGGAGATATTGGTACCTCTCCTCTTTATGTTATGAAATCTATTCTTAAAGGCAATGGTGGCATTAATAATGTTTCTGAGAATTTTATTCTTGGATCCTTATCTCTAGTTTTCTGGACAATCACCATTTTAACAACTATAAAATATGTAATGATTACTTTAAAAGCAGACAATAAGGGTGAAGGTGGTATTTTCTCTCTTTTCACTTTGGTTCGTAGCCAAGCAAAATGGCTTATTATTCCAGCAATGATTGGTGGATCTGCCTTACTTGCTGATGGTATGTTAACACCTGCTGTGACTGTAACTTCAGCAATTGAAGGACTTAACCTTATCCCAAGTTTCAATGAGGTTGTAGGTGGCAATCAAGATATTATTATCATCATTGTAATAGCAATATTGAGCCTTTTATTTGCTATTCAGCATTTTGGAACTGATTTAATTGGAAAATTATTCGGACCAATAATGTTTGTTTGGTTCTCTACACTAGCAATATTCGGAATAGTTAGTATTACTCATGATTTTACACTTTTACGTGCATTATCTCCACATTATGCAATTAGTATTCTTTTTAGTCATGAAAATAAAGCTGGTTTCTTCCTTCTTGGTAGTATTTTCTTATCATCAACAGGTGCTGAAGCTCTTTATTCAGATCTTGGACATGTTGGTCAGAAAAATATTTATGGTTCTTGGCCCTTTGTTAAGATATGTTTATTATTAAACTATTTTGGACAAGGTGCTTGGATATTAGCAGTAAAAAATAATCCTCAATTTGCAAATATGACAGACTTGAATCCATTCTTCCAAATGGTTCCACATGCATTCTTGGTTTATTCTGTTATAATTTCAACACTTGCTGCTATTATTGCTTCACAAGCATTGATTTCAGGTTCTTTTACACTTGTTTCAGAAGCAATTAAATTAAACTTATTTCCTAGATTACACATTATGTATCCATCTAGATCTAAGGGACAATTATATATACCAACAATTAATAGAATCTTATGGTTTGCTTGTATAGGAATAGTTCTTTACTTTAAGAGTTCAGACAATATGGAAGCAGCATATGGTTTAGCAATTACAGCCACAATGTTAATGACTACTATTCTTCTATTTAACTACTTATTAAAGAAGAATGTTAAATTTATCATTGCATTAAGTATGCTTATTTTCTTTGGTACTTTTGAAACTTGTTTCTTTGTTGCAAATGCAGTTAAATTTATGCATGGTGGATATATAGCAGTATTAATAGCTTTAGCAATATTATCAATTATGTATATTTGGATCAGAGGCTATAACATTAAAATGAGAGTTGTAGAGAATGTTCCACTTGAAGATTACAAGAAACAATTAGACCAATTACGCCAAGATAACGATAGACCTAAATATACATCTAATCTTGTGTGCTTAACTACTTGTAAAGAACCTCGCCAAATTGAAAGAAAGATAATGTACTCTCTTTTAGATAAGAGACCTAAAAGAGCTGATGTATATTGGTTTGTTCATATAAAAGTTACTGATGAACCTTATCAAGCAGAATATTCTGTAGATACTATGGATACTTCTTATATTGTAAAAGTTCAAATAAAACTTGGATTCAGAGTAGATCAACAATTGAATGTATTCCTACGTCAAATATCAACCGATTTGGTTAATAGTGGTGAAATACAAAAGCAATCAAGAAATTATACTACAATGCAAGATAGAAAAGTTGGAGACTTCCGTTTCTTATTAATCCAAGAACAACTTTCATATGAAACAGACTTGAATTTCTCAGAAACATTTATACTTAAAGCTAAATTATTTATAAAGAGATACACTGTTTCTCCAGCAAAATGGTTTGGACTTGAAACTAGTGATGTTGATATAGAAAATGTACCTTTATTCTCAGCACACTGTAATCACACAACATTACAACGTGTGTACAAAGAAGAACAAATAACATCAAAAAAGAAAGAAAAGAAGAAAGTTAACCAATAAAATATAAGCCTGTTAATAACAAATTGTTTTTAGCAGGCTTATATTTTTTATCAAAAATATCTATTAAATCATTATCTCATCTTAATAATTCAACTTCTTTAATTGCTGTAACTAATATTATATTGAAAAAAGCTAATACTATAAAAAATAAAGAACTATATTAGCTGTAAAGGAAGATGAATTATGAGTGAACCTATGAAGAAACATGATGTTACTAAAGTAACCTTAGGGTCAATTTTAGTAACTCTAGGAGTTGTTTATGGAGATATTGGAACTTCACCTCTTTATGTAATGAAATCAGTAATTCAAGGTAATGGAGGTTTAGCTAATGTGTCTGAGAACTTTATACTCGGCGCTTTATCTCTAGTATTTTGGACCATAACTATTTTAACTACAATAAAATATGTTTTTATTACTCTAAATGCAGATAATAAAGGTGAGGGTGGTATTTTTTCACTCTATACTTTAGTGAGAAAACGTGCCAAGTGGCTTATTATCCCTGCAATGATTGGTGGATCTGCGCTTCTAGCTGATGGAATGTTAACACCTGCTGTAACTGTTACTTCAGCAATTGAAGGATTAGAGTTAATACCACAATTCCGTGATATTGTGGGAAATAACCAAAATATTATAATTATAATTGTTATAACAATTTTAAGTTTGGTATTTTTTATTCAGCATTTTGGAACTGATTTAATAGGAAAATTATTTGGTCCAATTATGCTTATTTGGTTTTCTTCCCTTGCAATATTCGGCATTATCGGCATTTTTAATGACTTTACATTGTTTCGTGCATTATCTCCCCATTACGGAATAAGCATTCTTTTTAGTAGTGATAATAGAGCAGGCTTTTTCATTCTTGGTAGTATATTCTTATCAGCAACAGGAGCCGAAGCTCTTTATTCAGATCTAGGTCACGTTGGGAAAAAAAATATATATATTACTTGGCCTTATGTTAAAGTATGCCTATTATTAAACTATTTTGGTCAAGGTGCTTGGGTACTAGCTACAAAAAGAAATGGTGGATTAGCCAATCCAGAAGCAGTAAATCCATTTTTTCAAATGGTTCCCAGGAGCTTTTTACTGTTTTCTATAATAATCGGAACATTTGCAGCAATTATTGCTTCACAGGCATTAATTTCAGGTTCCTTCACACTTGTATCTGAAGCAATTAAGTTAAACTTATTTCCTAGATTACATATTTTGTATCCTTCCAACTCCAAAGGACAGCTTTATATCCCAACAATTAATAAAGTTCTTTGGGTTGTTTGTATTGGAACTGTTCTTTACTTGAGAACTTCTGAACATATGGAAGCTGCTTACGGTTTATCAATTACAGTTACAATGTTGATGACCACTATACTCTTATTTAATTACTTATTAAAAAAGAAAACTCCCCTTATCGTTGCTGTAAGTATGCTTGTTTTCTTTAGTACCTTTGAATCTTCATTCTTTGTTGCAAACATGATTAAATTTGCTCATGGAGGATTTATAGCTGTATTAATAGCCTTAATACTTTTATTTGTTATGTATATTTGGATCAAAGGTTACTATATTAAGATGAGATTGTTAGAAAATGTTTCAATCGAAGACTACAAAGAACAACTAAATCAGTTGCATAATGATAAAGACCGTCCTAAATATACAACAAATCTTGTCTGCTTAACAAACAGTAGAAAACCTAACGAAATTGAGAGAAAAATATTATATTCAATATTAGACAAAAGGCCAAAGAAAGCTGATGTTTATTGGTTCGTTAATTTTGAAGTCACTGATGATCCATATGAAGCTAAATATTCAGCAAATACTTTTGGAACCTCCTATATTGTTAAAGTTCAGATAAAGCTTGGATTCAGAGTAAACCAACAACTAAATGTTTTTATGCGTCAAATTTCTAACGAACTAGTTGAAAGTGGCGAAATACAAATTCAATCAAGAAGTTATACAATACTACCTGATAGGAAGATTGGAGATTTTCGTTTCATGCTGATTCAAGAACAACTTTCATATCAAACACAATTAAATTCTTGGGAAACCTTTATTCTTAAGACTAAATTATTTATAAAAAGATTTACTGTCTCTCCTGAAAAGTGGTTTGGATTAGAAACTAGTGACGTTGATGTTGAAAGTGTCCCATTATTTATAGCCATGGAAAACCCTGTTATATTAGAAAGGACTTCAAAATAATATTTTATTTTAAATAATATATAAAACTCCCCTACAGTATGTTTAAATCACCTGGTGGGGAGTTTTATAAAATATGTGAATACTTTATATTATTTTATTAAGTTTTTATAATAGACAATGGAACCCTTATATTTTTTCCACCGCATTCTTTTTCATCATCAGCCTTACTATTAGTACTAAAGGTATAGAAATTACCCATATTCCTAGAAAAATAAATTTAAAAATCGTAATACAACTTGCCATTGTCACAAGTATAGGCAACTTAATTTTGTATTTATATAATAAAGTTAAGATAAAAATATTCTCCATAATATCAAATAGACCTCTTAAGTAAGCAGTAGATAACAAGATCCGCCATCTAGTGCCTAATATGGTTTTACCCATAGCAAACTTTAAAATATAGTTTTGCACGAAGATATAGCTAATGGTAAAAATACAATCAACATACAAACTTTTAATATAAATTAGTCTTCCTTTTCTTTTTAATGTTTTAAACAATTGATAAACATCTATAGAATTGTATCCAAATTGCATATCCAACATCTTTTTTCCTTTGCTATACACTAGAAAGGTTGGTTCAATTTTTTTCATAATTAATAAAGTTGAGATAAAAGTTAATACAATTAGTATCCTAAATGCACATATTTTATTAAATCTCCTGTTACATTTCATTTCACAGGTCAGCTCCCTCTCACTTGCTTGACATTCTTGCTAAATAATGTATACTATAAGTAAATTTGTATACCACAAGTATACTTTTATGTGTTTTATTTGTCAATAGAGAGGAGCGATATTTTGGAACTACTAACCAAACGTCAACGTAAACAATTAGAGCGAGAAGATTTCATTGTTTCTAAAGCTGAAGATTTATTTTGTACACATGGATTCGATAAAGTATCAATGGATACTATAGCTAAAGAATGTAACTTCACTAAAAGAACTATATATAGATATTTCTCCTGCAAAGAGGACTTGTTTTTTGCTGTAGCTCTAAAAGGATATGAACACTTTTTAGATCATATAAAAAAACAAATGGCAAATGGTAATACTGGTTTTGAAAAAATTCGTCTAGCTTATTATGCTTATTATGATTTTTATCGCAATTCCCATCAACTGCTTCAAGTAATGAACACTTGTGCTATAATAAAATCAACATCTGCAGACACTGAACTTCCTTATCATAAAAAATTAATATCTTTCGATAAGCAAGTATTTGAGGGTTTAACCACCATGTTTGATGAAGGAAAAACTGATGGAAGCATCCGTTCTGATTTAGAAATTTCTCAATTAGCCCTTTCTTCAATTTTTGTTACTACGGGTTTCTTCAAATTACTTTCTCTATCCGGAAACACTTATACAACTCACTTTAATTTAAATGGTGATGAATTCATAAAATTTACTATAGAAATGTTACTAGATTCACTAAAGAATAAACAATAAGTTAGGTTAGTTAAAAATAAGTGGTACTTTCTGATTGCGCATAAGAGTACCACCATTAGAAACTAATTTATAATACACCATATGATTGTCTTTGTGGTTTACCTAAAATCTCACAAGAAGTACTGTCTATTTCAATGATTACCTTTAAAAACGTCTGAATTTGCTCATACATTAGATCAGCATCAAGTTTATCTATATCACCATTTAATGATATTTTACATAAATAATCTGGAGCTGGCACAAGGGAGATGGTTGGTATATTAGCTTGAAAAAGTGGTTGTCCTTCTCCAAAGTAGATATTATTTCTTTGTCTTAATGTTATTGTATTTATCTTAGTTCTCCCTCCTAATGCTCTCATATATATTTCATTCATTACTTTATTGCCTGTGTATACTAGTTCAAAATCTACTGGACTTACTTTTTTATATGATAGATGCTTTTTATCATCCTTCCATCCAGTACAGCCTAAATGTTCAATTGTAACTCCTGCTACAGCCTTTTTATTAGTTCCATTGCCAGTCCATAGTTCAGGATGTTTATACAACCACCTAGAGGTTGCCTGATGATTATCTACACCAAACTGAGGAATCTGAAAATGGCCTGTAACAAATACAAACACTATTGTACGATTTCTTTCACTTACTGGTATCTTAGAAAAATAGCCTGCTAAAGCTAGTAAAGCTATGCCTCCATTCTCCTCGCAAGCATTAGGACCATCTGTATGTGTATTTACTATTATAGTTTCTTCGGTATTGCTACCAGGTAAAACTGTATAAATTGTACTAGATTCTGCATTATTCTCAATAGATGCTTCTAAAATAATAGTCGCTCTTGCATTTATACCTGCTAATTCTTTTAGTCTTTCTCCTGTATTAAAGTCTACCCATAAACTTGGACACCCTTTATATGCTTCAGTAAAAGGTAAATACTGCTGTGATGCATTTTCAGAGGAAATCTTCCTCCAAATACATATTACTCCTAACACTCCTTCACTTGCTGCTTTTCTAAGGTTTGCCCCCTTTAATACAGAACCAACTACTGGATTATCTATTAAAAATGGAAGTTTAGCACCACTGGGATATGAACTTCTTTTTTTAAAGAGCAAAGATCTAGGCACCGAAGGAATCACTACATCCACAATAGCAATTTTACCTTTTGCATATTTGAAATTTCCTTCACCTGTACCGCAATAAATAAGTTCACCAGTTACCCCTCTCTTACTTGTAGCACCTGAATATGGATAATAAAAAGTCACTGGGATCTCTTCTTCAACAGCTTTTTCATTTTCAACAATCACCTTCCATTGCTTGGCTTCCCATCTGTTAAACCTATGCTTATCCTCTAAAACAGCCAAGCCATAGCTTTCAAGCTCGTTCCTAAGCAAGTCAACATACTTTTCATGTGCAGCATTACCTGTTAAACGTGGACCAAGCTCATTTATAAGCTTTTGAAAATTCCACACTTCCTCTTTACTTAATAGTAAATCATTATGTATCTTAAACTCTTTATTTTTTATCATTAGAATATCTCCTTTTTTCATTTTAATTGACAGTTTTCTATTAATTCATTATTGTTAATTATATATTTGAAATTGGCATTAAACAATGTGCCATCTTCATCAAAAGCGTTATCTATACAACACTTAACAACAAAGTGTCAATTAACTAGGAGAATATTTTATGAAAAAGCAAACAAATGATAGACGCTACAAGCGTACTCAAAGACAATTAGAATCTGCATTAATCCAATTGCTAAAAACTAAAAATATTAATCAAATTTCTGTTCGTGAACTATCTGAAATAGCTGATATAAATAGAGCAACTTTTTATCTTCACTATAAAACACCTAATGATTTATTAATGCAACTGGAAAATAAACTTTTCGATATTATATTTACTTCATATAAACATCATGATATAAAAAATCCTGATGATTTCCTAATTTTACTTTATAAAAGTATTAATGATAATTATGAACTTTTTAAAGTTCTTTTAAATCACAATGCAGGTAGCACCTTTTGGAATAAAATAAGTTCTGAAATCAAAAAAGAATATAGCTTCTTGTGGTCATCGGAGTTAAAATCCTTGTCTCAAAACCAAATTGATTATTACAGTACTTTTGTAATTGATGGTTATATTGCTGTAATAAAAGTCTGGATACTAAATGGAATGGAGGAATCCCCTGAAGAAATGGTACACTTAGCAAATCGTTTTGAATTAAAACATTTGAAACTAAAATAGTATATAGTATATTGATTTATTTTTTTGAATGTAACTAAAGTTGCTTACATAGAAAAGCTCCTTGAATGCTTTTACTGCATCCAAGAAGCTTTTAAATATCAATTATTCTTATTCTGCAAGTTCCTTAACTTCTTTATACTTCTCTAAGTCTGTATATAATTCACCAAGATAAGGATTTCTCTTAGTCTTAGCAGTTTTGTAAATCATATAAACAAATACTGCTACATTAGCTAGTAATGCTACTAAACTGAATATAAAAAGTGGAACAGTATTATGTGTAGATGCAACAGCAAAAGTTCCCTTGTCTATAAATGCTGGGAAGGTTTGAGCAAACATACACCATAATGCTAATGTTTGAGCACGGTGTTGTAACCAAGCTCCCTTTCCTATTGTAAAAGCACAAACTGTTGGAGCTAATAATAATGCAAATCCACAATACCAAGCATGATCTGGTAAGCAATTATAAGTATATGCAAAGTTCCATAAATCATAAGCTATTATCCAGAACCATAACATATCTGGCCATAACATATCTTGACTTCCATCTTTGTTTGTTTTCTTTCTTAAGCAAATTCCAAGCCATCCAGTAATAGTTATGATATTTAAAATACCAGCTATACCATTCATGAAGTTCCATGAGCCTCCAAGAACATACATAGCTTCATCAGCTAATTTTCCGCCACCAGCATATTGAACACCAACTTGAAAATCACGACTTACTGCTTCTGCTATATTAATAGCAAGAATTAATGGTGGAAAGCATAGTGCCCATTTCTTTTCTGATAGTCTCCATTCCTTGCCTGTAGTCTTGTTCTTTCCTCTAACATATTTAATACACCAAAAACCGATACATCCAGCCGTAGACGAATATACCTTAGCAAGATGGAACCAATCTGTATAAGTTGTATCTTTTAATACTGTAAACCATAATATTGAAAGTACTACTGGTAAAACAACAAAGCAGAAAAATCCTGCATATTTGTTTCTACGAGTTATTTCATTTAAAATAAAGAGTGCCGCAAAAATTAATATCCAAACACCCCATACACCAAAAAATGATGCTCCTTGAGCATAGTTAAAAGTAAACATATAATTCCCCCCTTGATATAAAATATTTAAGATTTATCACATTTATTGTACAACCCCTGTGTAATCATATACAATAGACAGATAATCCAAAGTGTCAGAATTATATAAATACTTTACTTTAAACCTTATTATTTAGCTGTTTCTCCGGCAAAGGTGGACACTGAACGCGGAATACTTCCTGTTATCATTACCATAAGCTTTTTTAGAATAGTTTCTGGTTCCCCCTCCATTCCTTCACGCATCCAATCTATAATCAATCCATTAAATACATGTCTATAAAAATTAACAATAAAAAGCTCATCTTTCTCTGATAATTTTACATTCATGTTTTTAACACATTCTGTAACAACATCATCTAATAATTTATTTGAGAAATTTGTAAAATAATTATTTGCCTCAGACCAATAAGAAGAATTGTATATGTGTAAAAACATTCTGGAATTTTTCTTCATATAATTCATTGTAGCTAAAAATCCGCCTTCCCATGTCTCGAAGGTTCTATTTTGTGCAATTTCCTCAGATAATTCCTGATACACTACAAACTTAAATATATCCATAATGTCTGTAAAGTAATAATAAAAAGTTTGCCTGTTAACATCACAACGTTTACAGATCTCTTTGACTGTAACCTTATCTATACACTGTTCATTAATAAGTTCTTTAAAAGAATTAATTATTGCAATTTTGGCATGTTGTTTCATTATACAATCCCCCATTCCTTAATCTAATTTTATACCATAATTAACCTATATTCAAACTCTATGGTAACGCATCTATTAGCTATATATATACAATAATATAAATATTATCGATTTAAGTTAATCATTCTTAGATTAACAATTTATT